>NZ_JXCG01000012.1 GCF_001317345.1 Thermococcus sp. EP1
GCCAGTGAGAGTGAGGCTACCGGCAACGGGACGCCAAATGAACTCTCACAAAGCCCCCTCCATAAGGGCGGGGCAGTTCACGCTTACTATTAAGTGCCCAAAGAATACCGAGTTGCAATGAGCTTGAGACCTCTAAGGGGCAACACCTCAAACGGCCTCTCACTAAACTTTTTAAACTATTTTTTACAATAATAACTGGTGGTTATGTATGGTAATTATCCCCCAACCAATAGATCCTCGAGAAATCAAAAAACTTCGAAAAGAGCTGGGAATAACTCAGGAAGAACTTGCTGAACGAGCAGGTGTCACACAAGCTTACATAGCAAAATTGGAAAGTGGAAAAGTAGATCCAAGATTGTCAACCTTCAATCGAATTCTCCAGGCATTGAAAGAATGCAAGAAAAGTCGTTTTACTGCAAGAGAGATAATGTCTTCTCCAATAATTGCCGTTAAACCTTATGAGACCGTTGAAAATGTGGTTAGACTTATGAACGAATACAACATCTCCCAAGTCCCTATAATGGCAGGAAATAAGGTGGTCGGTTCTATAACTGAGAAAACACTCGTACGAAAAAGCTTTGAACATGAGGATTTACTCTCTAGAAAAGCCATGGAAGTTATGGATGAGCCATTTCCGATAGTGAATGAAGACGAAAGTATTGAAGTAGTAAAATATCTACTGGAGGAACATCCAGCTATAATTGTACAGGACAAAGAAGGGAAACCTGTGGGGATTATAACACGATCTGATCTTTTCAAATTAAAATAAGAGAATTAAGAAGCCCGGAAGGGCACAAACGTAATCTCAAAAAGAAGTTCTCCAGTTGTCGCGTTATAAACTTCTACGGTTTGGTGGATAACATAGGCATTGCTTGGGAACGGATAACCCAAAGAGGCTGCGGGATATGCTCCTTTCTCTATATATTTGCTATTTTCTCCAATTATCATTATTTTAACATATTCCTCAACTTTGTAACTTGCATCTGGAATTTCATTGACGTTATTCCATGCAACTCTTGTTTCATAGCCAAAGAATCCACTCAAGTCATTGGTATACCAGGTAAAATGAACGGCAAACCATGATTTTTCTGGATCATTTTCACTCCCAAAGGGAAAGCTCCAACCTTTTGACCACTTTACAACCATCCAACTATCTAACGTACTAGATGGGTCAACCACTTGTCCATATAGGAGATACTGGTAGAAATAGCCCTCCCACCCTACATAGATTCTTGCCTTTTCACTGAGCTCACAAGGTCTTGCACTCATAGGAACTGCCAAAAAACTTAACACCACAAAGACGAGTCCTACAGTAAGCAACTTCCTCATTTTACCACCCCTCTAATTAATCTTTATGTTCATTTAATCATCCTCAAAGTATTTAAGAATTTGTGGAAACAACTACTAAAAATAAATCCCTAAAATTTATTGAGAAAAATAAAGAAAGGGAGTTCATCCATACATAACTTCGTGTGCAGCCATTTGTTGAGCCAATCTTTCTTCAGAGCCAAGGACTTTCTCAACCGCTTTTAGGAAGTCTTCTTGGGTTACGTATTCTCTCCTTGCTCTAATTGCAAACATCCCTGCCTCTGTTACAATAGCCTTTAGGTCAGCTCCACTAGCTCCCTCTGTCATCTCTGCTATTACCTTAAGGTCAACTTTCTTGAGGTTCATCTTTCTAGTGTGGACTTTAAGGATCTCAAACCTGCCGCGGAACTCTGGTAATGGAACTTCTATTAATCTATCAAACCTTCCAGGTCTTAACAAAGCAGGGTCAAGAATGTCTGGTCTGTTAGTTGCCGCAATAACCTTGACGTTTCCTCTTGGATCAAACCCATCCAACTCAGCAAGAAGTTGCATTAAAGTTCTATTAACCTCCCTTTCTCCTCCAGTTGTCTCTTCAAGCCTCTTTGCACCGATTGCATCTATTTCGTCTATGAAGACTATTGAAGGTGCCTTTTCCCGCGCAAGTTCAAATAACTCACTCACCAGCCTTGCTCCTTCACCTATATATTTCCTCACAAGTTCACTTCCCACAACTCTTATGAACGTGGCATTAACCTCATGGGCGAGTGCCTTGGCCATCAAAGTCTTTCCACATCCTGGAGGACCATAAAGTAGAACTCCCTTTGGAGGCTCAATTCCAACTTTTTCAAAGAGGTCTGGATGTTTTAGAGGTAGCTCAACAGCCTCTCTAAGCTCCATTATTTCTTTTTTCAACCCACCAATATCGTTATATGTCACGTTTGGTCTCTCAATTACCTCAAATCCAAGGACAGATGGATCTTTTTGTGATGGTAAAAGCTCTATCACAGCCATTGTTCTTTGGTCAAGAGCCACTCTTGAACCTGGTTTTAGGTTTTCTCTTTCTATCCATGGTGCAATTCTAACAACAAACCTAGGTCCATTATAGTTCTGCACAATGGCTCTATCTTCATCCAACAATTCAATTAAAGTCCCCGCAAAAGCAGGGGGTTGTCTAAGTCGGGACATTTCCATCCTTAAGCGAGAAAGCTCTCTCTCAAGTCTCTCCTTATCGGCCTCAAGTGTTCTCACTTGAAGTTCAAGCTGCCTTATTCTACGTTTGAGATAATAAACGTAATCATCATATTCCTCCTCATGAGGTTTGATATTGACATCTTTAACATCGTTCATAATTTCTCCCTCCTGTATCTAATTATGTAGAAGAACTTTATTAACCTACTCATTCACTCTCCCCAAGAGTAACTGGGTAAGGACTTTATAAATCTTTGGTTTATAAAGGTAAACATTAACTCTTTTTTAACCCAATACATCGCTTGCTAGCTTAGTTTTAAGTGAATCTAAAGTGGAATGCAAAATAATCCATAACACTCCTTCGAAAGACTTAAGTAATCTTTTGTTAGTATTAGATTTTGAGCATTCATGGAGGTGACGATAAATGGTAAGAATAAGATTCTTGGGACATGCTGCCTTTGAGATAGAGGGAGGAGGAAAAAAGATACTCATTGATCCCTTTTTAACAGGGAATCCAACTGCAGCTGCAAAACCTGAAGAATTTGAGAAAGTTGACCTAATCCTCGTAACTCATGCCCATGGAGATCATATAGGAGATAGTGTTAAAATTGCCCAAAGAACCGGAGCGAAAATAGTAGCGATGTATGATATAGCCAATTATCTGGTGGAAGGAAACGCAGGAATAACCACAATAGGAATGAACTATGGCCCAACCGAGGTGGATGGAGTTAAACTAGTTCAAGTGCCCGCCTGGCATTCAAGTAGTGATGGAAAGTACAGCATAGGCAACGCATGTGGCTATATTGTAGAATTCGAAGGGATAAAGATATACCACGCTGGAGATACCTACGTCTTTAAAGATATGGAACTTTTTGCAGAACTCTATGGAATTGACGTGGCCTTGCTTCCTATAGGAGGTCACTTCACAATGGGACCCAAGGAAGCAGCGAAAGCTGTCGAGCTCCTTAGACCTAAGTACGTCATCCCCATGCATTATGGAACATTTCCACCAATAGCCAAAACTCCTGAGGAGTTCAAAGAGCTTGTTGGAGACAAAGCTCAGGTTATCATACTAAAACCGGGAGAGGTTTTTGAGCTTTGAAAAAGCTTTTAAACTTTCTTTTTTAGCTTTTATGTGGTGAGTGGATTGAGGAGAAGATACACAGCAACAATACTAATTACAAGTTTACTCATAGCTTCCCTTATGGGGGTTTTGGTACATGCCCAAGAAGAGACTCCTAATATCCCCGAGTATGATATTATAATTGTTAGAAATGATGACTTGATTGACTACATCACAGTTCAACCCTATGCAAAACTTCTTAATGTCCCTGTTCTTCCTGTTAATCCTCAGGGATTAGATGAAAAAACTTGGGCTCAATTATATTCTTACGTGCAACTGGGATGGAAAAAAGTATTGATAGTTGGAAACTCAAATGCTGTGAGTAAGGAAGTCGAAGACGAGCTCCTTAAAATGGGATATAGCGTTACGCGGATAGGTGGCGATGTTAGAACCGAAACAGCGGAAAAACTAGCCGTTCATTTTTATCCTAGTGGATCAAAAGCCGTTGTATTGGCAAGTGCTCTGGATTATGGATCTGCATTAGCAGCATCAAAATTTGCTATGGAATATGAACTTCCAATGCTATTAACTCTCGAAAATGACCTTTCCGAACATGCCATTGCCGGATTATCAAACCTGAAACCAAATCTTGTTATAATCGTAGGTACTGGAATAAACCAAACGATAGAAACAAAACTCAAAAACATGGGATATCAGACATATTGGCTTGGTAGGACTGTTGAGAAGCCTCCTGTTTCACCCCCTGAAGAACCTTCACCTTATACCTACTCATTCATTGGTGCCATATTAGCTTTAGTAATTGCTGTACCTGTTGTGCTCTATTGGGCGAAAAAGAAGTGGTATTCCCACAAAATCCCAGTGGAAGTACTCACAGAGAAAGAGAGAATAGTAGTAAAGGCATTGATAGAACAAGGAGGAAAAGTAAAGCAAGAAGACCTCCCCGACCTCACTGGCTATTCCAGACCCACCGTCAGTAGAATAATTCAAGAACTTGAAAAGAAGCAACTTGTCGAAAGGGAAAAAGTGGGCAAAACCTTCATTGTTAAGCTTGTAAAAGAAATAGACTTAAGAGAATATTGATATCCCAAGGTTGAAAAAGAAGTCTAAAAGAGTCAGAAAGCCCTGCCGCTCATCATCTCTCAGTTTTTAACTTTTCTTCATCCCAAATTGGGGAAAGAAGGTCAAGGACTTCTAAAGAGATGTCCATGGGCCTTGTTTACGTGTTTAATATAATCCTTACTCTTCTTAAACACCATACCACATCTTGGACATTTGAAGAATACTTCCCCGTCCCTATCTTTAATTTTTATCGCCTTCATCACCATCATCACCCTCCACCCCCATGGAGTAATCTCAGAATCAATTTTTAAGCTTTATCCTTCTAAATCCATATCCTATTTCCCTTCACTTTGAGATATCCCATCCGTTGAAGTTCTTTTAAAAGATCTTCTAAAGCTTCTTCATCAAAGTAAATGCTTATTTTCTCACGTTTTCCTTCAATACTTATTGGTTCACGCTCTAAAAGGGCATCTATAAGCTCAAGTTTTGTATTCTTCTCTTCAGCCAATGAGAGTAGCATTTGAGCTAGCACAGACTTTCCAATTCCCACAAACATAGCCTCAATGAGAGATTCCTCAGTGACGTATTCCTCCGCAATCTCGAGGGCCCTTTTTATGAGTTCCTCCTCTATTTCAAGAACCTCTACAAAGTATCTCCTCATAAAAGAAACCTCTGTGGTAAGAGTTGCACCCAGCTTTTCTTCAACTTCTTCAAGAACATCTTCAAGATCATCTATGCTAAATTTGAGTTCAATCTCCAGTTCCTCAAGTTGAGGCACCTCTATCAATCTGAGTTTTTCATCTCCAGTAATATAACCACCCTCAATAAGAGCTGCTAATAATGTAATTCTGGCCACGTCAACTTCATCAAAGAGTTCTTTAAACTCTTTTTCCTCACCTACTTCCCAAGCAGACATCAATGCATTAAATGCAACTTGCATTTCCTCTAGAGTTTCTTCAATAACAGGACTTATTCCCTTTGATTTTCTAAGTAAATTACCAAACTTGTCTCTAACGACAATAAAGTGATGAAGCTCCCAACCAAATTTCTCTTGAGTTTTATTCATTATGCCTTCTCTACTAAGCTCTTTTGAGAGGGTTATCATATCTTCTTTGCTCAATACTTCAAATCTCATAATTCTCCACCATTAAAAGAGGAGCTTTCTCCAGTTATAAACATTGAGTATTCTCATACCCATAGAATCCAAGTTGAGAGAGATAATTCTTCACTCTTCGAAAGTCTTGAAAAGAAGTTTCTTTAGGGGCTTATTTTTCATTATCTCAGCTATATTTTTTATCTCGTCCGACCCGACTTGGTCTTTGTTTATATATATGTAAAGAGCATATGCCATGACTTTTGGATCCCCTTCATTAAGTTCCTCTATAGCCTTAGCCACTTCTCCTTCCAATAGTCTATCTGCTACAGCTTTTAATTTTTCTTTGTCCTTTTTTTCTAGTGCCTCTTTTAAGGGTATGTAAAACCTGTTTATCGCTAGACGGGCCATTCTTTCTCTTCTTTCCAAGTATTCCATAGGGGTTTCCGATTCAGTTTTTTTAGAAAAAAACATGTAATAGGCAAACGGAAGTAAAATAAAACCAACCATGGCCCAAATGTATGGAGTTAAAGAAAATGGAAGAATCTCCGAGTATTTGTATTTCAAATAGAGAAGAAGTACCAACCCTATAAACCCCCAAAGTACAAAAAACATGATATACATTTCATCCATACTTTTTCGCTTTCGAAGAATTTGATATTTTGAACTCGCACCTACTCTTTCAAGAAACTGTAACCTACCTTCTACAAGTTCTATCTCTGCTTCAAGACGCCGGATCCTATTTTCAATTTCCTCCAAAACTTCTTTCATAGTCTCCCAACCAGAATTTCTGCTATCTTATCACTAACAATTTCTAAAATCTGTTCTCCCTTCTTTCTTGTGGCCCTGCGAGGATTATCATTTACACCATCTGGAAAGACTTCAAGCCCAATATCCTTTTTTATGACCCTAACCGGCAAAGCCTTTTTCTCCCCCTTTGCCTTGTCCATTTTGACAAGCCCTGGAGCTATTACTAACATCACTGAAGTTTCATCTTCTCCAGCATGCCCTTGAGAGGAACATATTTTTGATATTTCCTCTCTAAAGTCGATCCACCAGTTTATAAGCAGAATTTCAACATCATGTTTTTCAGCAATTTCCTCAGCTGCCTCAACAAGAGGATATATATTCCCCCCGTGTCCGTTTAGTATGACAAGCTCCTTAAAGCCTTCCAATGCAAACTCATCCAGAATATCCCGAATATATCTCCGTAAAGTATCTGCCTTTACATTTATGGTACCAGGATATACGTTCAAAACAAAACTGTGACCATACCAAACAGGTGGGGCTATAAAGATGTCAATCCCTTTTCTCTTCAACTTTTCTTCGATTCTTCTAGAGATTTCAAGAGGTGCAAATACATCCGTGCCTAAAGGTAAATGTTTCCCATGAGCTTCTACACTTCCAACAGGAATTAAAACTGCTCTTATGCTCTTTTTCATCTTTGCAAATTCTTCCCAACTGAGTTCTTCCATTTTCATGTAAAATCCCACTATATATTTGAAAGAACTTCTTCATAAGTTTTTTCTATCTTAACCACGACCCTGTCCCAAGAATACTTTTCTTCAACAGCTCTTCTTCCATTAGTTCCATACCATCTCCTAAGTTTCTCTTCCTGTAACAATCTCTGAATTGCATTCCTAAGCTCAAGCTCATTTCCAGGAGGGACAAGCAATCCTGCTTCATTTTCTTTCACTATTTCAGGAATTCCTCCAACATTTGTAGCTATAACTGGTACCCCAGATGCCATGGCCTCAAGAACAACTATTCCAAAGGCCTCTGACGTTACTGAAGGTAAGACAAAGATGTCTGCCATCCTAAAGACTTCAGGAAGTTTGTTGTCCTCTATGTATCCTAAGAAGATAACTCTATCTTCAATCCCTAAGAACTTAGCTTGCATTTTCAGAAAAGGCAGCATTTCACCACTTCCCACCATTACAAGTGTGGCATCTTCTATCCCAGAAAATGCATTCAAGAGTACATGCGGGCCTTTTCTATAACTCATACGACTCACATATAGGATCACATCCCCCTCAATCCCAAAATCAGCTTTTATATCATCTTTATTTGTAGCAGGTATAAATCGATTGTCATCCACACCATTCGGAACAATGGAGATTGGGATATCCGTAAAATGTTCAATAAAAGCTTTAGCCGCTTTGCTCACGGCAATTATTTTGTGAGGATATTTAAGATACATAGTAAATAAGGGGATTGTCAACCCTAAGGCCTCCCAGAGACGCGAGTCATGAGCAAAAGATATACTATGAGTTGTAAGGAGAGTGGCCTTTTCCATAGCTTTTCCAGCTTTTGCAGCTTTTAATGCAAGTGGAGTAAAGGCGTGGTGTGAATGAATGACATCAAAATCTTTCAAAAATCCATTAAGTTCTTCAGACGACTTTAGACCATAACTCACATTTATCTCTAACAAAGGAGTAATGACTCCCGGGATTTTTATTAACTCAATTCCCTTTTCAGCCAATTCTCCCTCCTTTCCAGTCTCTCGGTTATTTGTTACTATGGCTACTTCATGTCCTCTTTCCTTTAGTTTTATAGCCAAGTTATGCATGTGAGATGCTACTCCCCCTATTTTTGGGTAATACCAATCACTAACTAGTGCTACTTTCATATCCCTCACCTAAAAGTCTGTAAAAAACAAAAGCTCCTGCAATCGAGTATATATATTGGAAAAGGAACTTATATAAAAATGCAGTAAGAAAAGCTTTTGTGGATGAACCTATTCCAACAAGAATTCCGAATTCATTCGCTCCTATTCCAGATGGGATTCCACTTAACGATGCAAATAGCACACTCATCAAGAAAGCGTAGAGTGCCTGCTTAAAAGATATCTCAAGCGAAAAAGCCTTTCCTACAAGCATTAAACCAAACGTCTGAACGAGTATTACTACAATTGAGATCAAGAATACCATTAAAAAGCTAGACTTATTCTTTCGGGCCTTAATCCAGCCTGTATATCCTCTGTTCCACCATTCTTTCAAAGTTCGGGAAAATTTCTTTGCCCCAACATCTTCCCAGAATTTAAAGAAGGCCAAAGCAGTTTTGTGGAAGGCTTTGTCATAGATAAATGCTAAAAGTATCATGGCTATGCCAATGAGTCCAAGCTTGGTAAACCCTAAAAAGATCAGGGCAAAAGACAATATGATCACAATCTCTGCTGCCATTCCAAAGGCAAGGGATGATAATGCTGCAAAATAATCCCCTCCCACCAACTTAACTTTTGCCATATGCCCAACTGTAGGAGGAAGAATTGCCATTAGATAATATCCACTAACAAAGGCCTGAACTGTTCGCTTAAAGCTCGTTTTTTGAACTCTTCTCAAAACAAGATACCACCTAGTTGCTGCAAGAACGAGAGTAAAGAAAGATAATATGATTGCAAGAAGGAGATATTTGTACTCAGCTTCTTTTAAAGCAATGAACAGCTCATTAACATCCACACTTCTATATAAATAGGCCAAAGATATCACAAATGCTAAGATGCTAAATAGCTTCCTCAAAGTAGTTTTTTCCATCTTAGACACCAAACATTGCCTTTAGTGCATGCACCCCTAAGAGCAAGACCATGCCTCCATCTAACATCCTATAACTCAACTTTTTGTTCCAAAAAACAACTCCCAAAACTCCTACTACAGCAAAGGGAGAGTATAATGGACTTAGCAGAAGAAGCAATGAAGCTATTGAGAAACTAATCACTAGTTTCTCCGAAACGCTTTTTCCTATCAACATTGGAGTAGTCTTCAGATTGGCCCTTTGATCACTATCATAGTCCTCTAAATGGTTTCTAAGTTCCATAGCAATGGAGTACATAAAGAGAGAACCTGCAATGACCAATTCTCCTTCGCTAATAACTCCATCAAAGTATGCACCGTAAATAAAAGGCAATACTCCGAAAAATAAGCCATGTGAGAGAATGTCTGCTATTGGAATGCTCTTGAACCTAGGAGGTACTGAATAAAAAGTGGCTAATATACTCATTAGAGAATAAACAACAAATGGTTCTTTCCCTACAAAATATGAAAATATCAAACCAGTCATTATCATGAACAAAGCCGTTATAATGCCCATCCTGAAGCTGAGCTCTCCATTTGCAATTGGGTTTTTATACCTCTTTCTAGGATTAACCAAGTCCGTATCCACGTCAAAACAGTTATTGATAGCAAATGCATAACCAACATACAATATAATCGAAGTAATCAATAAGAATCCATTGAAAATATCAGGATTATCCCTGAAACTCATGAGCATCCCAAGAATGCCCATCCCAATAAATGACTTCCCATCAAATATTCTTGAGTTCTTGATTACAGCTCTTATCATCGATACCACCACCATTAGAGACCTTTTGAAAATTGTTTATATGCTTTTCCAGTGAAAATCTGGTCTCTTTTTTCTTGAAGAATCTTAAACTTGAAACTCTAAAAATTTTGGAGAAAGAAGATAGAGAGGTCCTAACTCTTAGGTCTCTTTTCAAGAAGTTCTCTGACATATTTTGGAATTTGGAACAAAGTCTCGTGCCTCTCTGGGTCATAATACTCTAACTCAAGCTCTTTTGCTCTTTCTATATCTATCTTAGTAAAGTCGATGTCCCCCTTTACTCCAACTAAGAAACTCCAAGGAGATGCATAACCTATTACAGGAAAGCTAAAGTAATACACTTTGTCAAAAACCCGCTTCATGTTGTTATATGCTTCCAAAAGCTCGTCTATAAAAAGATAGACACTACCAGACTGAGTTATATATATTCCCCTTTTGCTTAATGCATCATACGCATTTCTGTAAAATTCTTCACTAAACAAGAGCTTCGCTGGTCCAACAGGGTCTGTAGAGTCTACAATTATAACATCAAAATGCTCCTTATGAGCTTTCATATATTCGACACCATCTCCAATTATAAGTTCTGCTCTGGGTTCCTCTTTTCTAAATAACCTCTCTAGGAGACCTTCATCTATTTTCAAGTGCTCCATTGAGACTTCGACAACTTTTTTGTCTATCTCTACCATTGTAGCGTGTTCCACGCTTTTATGCCTCAAAACCTCTCTTAAAGTTCCTCCATCTCCCCCGCCAATGACTAAAACCCTCCGAGGGCCTGGATGAGCCAACATTACTGGATGGACTAAAGGTTCATGGTAGCTTTTCTCACCATTCTCGACAAGTTGCACAGTACCATCAAGAACGAGTAATTTTCCAAAGCCTTCAGTCTCATAAAGTTCGATTTTTTGATACTCACTTTGAACCTCGAGGATTTTTGAAGTGATCTTGAATCCCACACCATAACCTCTCGGATACCACTCAATAAATTCCATTATACTCACCTCGATGAAACCTTCAGAGATAGTTTTTAAAGTTTTGCCATGAAGCATATATCACTTTTCAAAACATATTCAAAGATCTTCCCATTCCAAAAAGAAGATATAAAGGGAATAGACTCACTCTTTAAACAGAAGCCCCCTATCAAGCTTTACAATGGTTGGCCGTTTACATTTTAATTCCTTAATTATATATTCGCTTGCTTTAAGAGGCATGGTGTGATCCCCACACGTATAAACATCAACAGCCGCATAACCATGTTCAGGCCAAGTGTGAATCGCTATATGGCTCTCAGAAACGACAACAACACCAGAAACACCCTGCGGTGAAAATTTGTGGAAACGTTTATCTATAATCGTGGCATTTGCAACTTCAGCTGCCTTAGTAAGAACCTCTTCTACTTTTTCCATGTCGTCTAATATCTGAGGATCGCATTCGTAAAGGTCCAAAACCACATGCATTCCTATTGGGTCGTTTACTACTACTTGAACCATCCACGTCACCCCCTTCCATGCACCACACCTCCTTTTATTTTGATTTTGAAAAATGAAAGAGATCAGTATGGCAACATAACAACAGCTGCAACAGCTGCCGCAGGCCTATCCTTAACGGTTACTTCAGCGACAGCAGCTTTAAATTCCTTAAGCTTCCAGCCTCTAACTTTAAAGCCTTCTTCGACCATCTTCTTTACCATTCTTTCTGCTTCTTCCTTAGTGCAGTAGCCACTGTATTCATATATGAGTCCACCTTCATTACCCTCGCTTATTCCCACTCCTAGAGCAGCGCTGATTGTGGACCCCGGTTCATCACTTTCTATGTGAGCGTAAACTGTGGGTAAAAGCATTCCTATTGGGATATTCTTAGGGAGTTCCTCCACCCACTCGATATATGATGGAATAACACTGCTAAGTTTCACTAGATTGACATTACCAATCCCCATCTTGAGTAAAGCATTATCAAAGGCGTTTAATTTTGTTCCTCCCTCAGCACTTGCAGCAAGTAAAATGGCTTTTTTTGGTGTTGTCCAACTCATATTTGTTTACCTCCTTTCTCTCCACAAATTATCATGTTATTTTTGATTTTAAGGTTATTTGATTAAGAATTCCGTTATCAATTTGAGGTTACCAGTATGTTTGCTTATAAACCTTTCGCTTTTGCTCAGAAAAAATAGAAAAGAATGGAGGATAGAGTAAATCCCATATGGGCTGCTTTAAACCCGATCAACACTAAAATCCTCCTGAGATTTAATCTCTGATGTTGCTTTTCCAATAGTTGTAGAAAGGAACATTCCTAATATACTAGCCAATGAAGCCAGGGCATACAGATGTTCACTCAAAACTCCATATTCATAGCCCAGCTCCCCTACAAGGAGACCAAGAACACCAAAGCTTGCAATACCACTAGCTCGGGCAATTGCCTTCTGGATATTACCATTCCAAGTGAAGCCCATAGTAAGGAGAATTCTAATAACGTACACAAGAACAAAGAAGTAAATAACCTCTACTGAAAATTCAGTTTCAAAATTTATCCCCCTCCATGCAAAGAATATAGGGGCAAAGATACCATAGGTTACTCCCGAAATTATTGTATGCACCCTTTTATATTGTTTAGTCCCCATTAAATCACTGTGAAGTAACAGACCCACTACAAACGCTCCAATGCTAAAGTGAAGACCTATCATCTCACTCAAAAGGGCTATTGAAGTTGATAAAATCATTACTAAGCCAAAAACAGCTTCATCGCTCTTCAAGTTTCTGAGACCTTTAATAATCAAGACCTTATGCTTAACATTAAGGAAGTAGTTTATTCCAAAAAGAGCACCTAAAAACAGCCCATCTTTTATAAGTTCCATTATTAATCCCAAATAACTTAAATGATAGACTTCAAAGTTGATGAGGATGTAGAGACTTATAAGTGCACCAACCTCACTTATTACTGCGTATGAAAGAGCAATATGGGAAAAATCATCTCCAAAGAATCTAGAAAGTCTCAAAACTATAGGGGCAGATGCAACAGAGAGTATAGCCCCCACAATAAGGTTCTCATGAGAGAGTGTGTAATTCGTAAAAGGAAGGGTAACAAACGTCATTAGAGCGTATGTAAGAATGTAAATTGGAAGGCTCTTTTTTCCTCCAATGTGGACCTCTTCTGGGGTGAGCTCAAGACCTGCATACATCATGAGGAAAAATATTCCTAGCTCAGCAAGAAGGTTTAACTCCTCCCTGGGCATAGAAGTGAGAAATACTCCTAAGAATAATCCCGCTGAAATCTCCCCAAGAAACCCAGGATAGCCAAACCGTTCAAATATTTCAGCAAAGACTCTTGCAATTGCAATTATGATAAAGATATACCCAATTACCCCATAAGGTTCCACGTTTGCACCTCCACGTTTCTTGGTATCCATCCAATTAAAAAATTTTCTAAAACTGCAGAAGATTTTTATTGTCCCAGCGCGTTAGTTATTCTATGAGACATTACGAGATTTTAAAGATCGAAGAAAATGGAAAGGTTGAAATTCCTCTAGAATGGGCTTATGAAGTAGGACTTGTAAAAGATGCCTATTTCCTAGTGGAAATTGATACTGAGCTGAATGAAGTCCATATGGAAAGGATAGCCTTGCCTGGAAAGCAACTGGTTGAGATTGAACTTGTGGTCAAAGATCAGCCTGGAGTTTTGGCCAAGATTACAGGATTACTAGGCAGACATCGTATAAACATTCTCTTTAGCGAAGCCGAGGAAATGGAGCAAATTGGACTAGGAGCAATAGTTGCCGTTGTGGACGTGAGTCAGGCAGATGTAACTTTAGACCGGCTTTTAAAGGAGCTACAAATAATAGAGGAAGTCATGGAGGTATCTCTAAAGGAGATTAAATAAAAGAAAGAGTAATACTACACCAAAAATCATCATGTATGCATTTATCTCCTTGCCAAATTCAGAAGTATCAAAGGGGAAGACCGAAGGCAAATGAAGTCTAAAGACTCCTGCTTTTTTAAGGGCATAGAACAATGTCAGGGCAATAGCAATATTTAGGAAATCTTTTACTACCTGTAAATGGGGATATAAGTATATTCCAAAGATCAGGGTAATTAACCCCAACAATAGGGAAAGTATCTCTTTTTTCATTGGGATGTGGATCCTTTTGCCTCTTTTTGAAAGGTAGTAATTGAGTTTTATAAAGGAAGCAAGTGTGCCAATTGTTCCACCATAGAATAAATATCTCTGAATATCCTTAAGCCCCTCAAGCAGCATGATCTTTCCAAAAGCACCAATAAATGGGCTGATTCCTCCAATTGCAAGACTTAATAAGATTACTGAAACCATCAGAAACTTGCTATCTCTGTAGGACAACTTCTCTAAATCACGGGTGTTATAATGTTCTGCTATTGTTCCAACACTTAAGAAAAGTCCTCCTTTAAAGAGTGAATGAGCCATAGCATAATATGCAGCAGCCAAAGGATTCAACATAGCTATACCAAGAAGCACATAACCCATCTGAGATACTGTGTGATATGCTAAAAGTCTTTCAGAATTTTTCTGAAGTAGAGCCATGATTATACCAAAGAACATTGAAGCAAATGCTGTTACAAATAAAACGTCCTGCATGAACGTATCCAGCGGAAACGTTAGTATTAGAAGTATCATTCCATAAGCGGGCATCTTAACAACCAAACCTGAAAGTAGAGCACTTACAGGAGCATCTGCTTTGGAATGGGCGTCTGGAAGCCAGAAATGAAGAGGAAAAATACCGCTCTTTAATAGAAGAGAGATAAATGCCAAACCTAATGCAACGTTTATCTCCTTTGAGAACGTGAATCTCTCTTTTATCAATACTAAGTTCAAATATCCTGTTTTTAAGTAGATTATACCGATAGCTAAGATAAAAATGTATGAAGCCAGCAAGGAGAAAAGCGCATATTTAAACGCGGCTCTTCTTGCACCTTTTTCTTTAGAGATTGCAACTAAAGCAAAGCTTGAAACTGATGCTATCTCCATATAAACATAGAAATTGAAAATGTCCCTGCTTATAAAGGCACCAAGAAGACCTGCGTGAATGAGGAGCAATAGTACATACACCTTATTCTCAATTTTTTTCGGGTAATATCCACTGTAGATATAGAGCGCAACAATGGTAAAAAGAACCAATTCTCCTACTAGAAATGGAAAGTTATAAGAATCAATCGCTATCTCAATTCCAGCAGGTCTCTCCCATCCACCAACTATCTCAGCATAGGGTAATTCTAAAAGTATAAAAGGCACAAAAGCCCAAGAAGAGATAGCCCCAATTAAAAATAAGTATTTAGAACGCTTTTCCATTCCTAATGCAGGTAACACTGAGAGCATGAAAGCAAATAACAGTGGGGCCGCTACAAGTAAGGGAATCATTCTTCCTCACTCTCCATTTTTAAAATTAGTGCTAAAGCAAGAGATGTAATTGCAACATCAACTACGAGAGTCGTGAGCATTAGAGTAGCAGGTAAGGGATCCACTATAATCCTTCTGGGGAGTATTGGAACATCCCCTCCCTCAATATAACCTGTGCCAATGAAAAAGAGGACGAGACCTACAGAAACCACGTTTATTGAGAGTACTAACTTAATCAGGTTCTGCTTTGTCATAAGACCATAAAACCCGATTAACATTATTATAATCCCCGCTATTTCCGGACTAATCACGTTCCACCCACCTCAGCAAAATATAAAACATGAAGGTAAAAGCCGCACCAACTTTCAAGGCTACTCCTATATTAAAGAGAGGTACTATACCTCCACTCAGCAAAGCTCCAACATCACCTCCCCTCAAGAAATTATAGAAAAAGTTTCCAAAGAATACTCCTAAAATTCCCAGGAAAACCAAAAATGCCCCTGAGATACCTTCTATAAACTGCACTTCCCAGAATTTAAATGTTTTTCTAACCCTTTTATACCCGTGGGAGGTTATCAAAAGAACAATGCTAACCGCAAGAATAACTCCTGCTTGAAAGCCCCCTCCAGGGCTTAAATGGCCATATGCCATCAAGTAAACAGAATATGTAACTAAAAACGGGCTTACAAGCTTTGTAGTCGTTCTTACGATAGGAGTCATTTTCATCTTTTCTTCCCTCCAAGGAGGAGATAAAACCCTGCAATTGCAGTAAATAAAAGAGTGGCCTCCCCCAAACTATCATAAACTCTCCAATCTGCTAAAATTGCAGTAACCAAATTTGGAACCCCTACTTCTCCCCAATGAGTAGTGTAATATTCATAACTCCCTCCTTCTGCCCGCGAATAGTCAAGAGATATAAAAACAGCTATTAGAGCGACTACTATGAAGGAGGCTATTATTCTTTTCATTTTTCCACCTCCCTAATAGTAAAGAGAAACACTCCTATAACAACCGCTCCAACTACTATTGCAGAAAGAGCTACATCTGGAGCTTTCAAAAGCACGAGCACAAGAACAAACGCCAAGCTCAGGAAAGCATATTTAACTACTGCATTAACTAGGTTCTTTTCCTCAATCACTGCCACTGAAAGGATTATCATTGCCACAAGGAGAAGTTCAAGGATTATCCCAGGCATACATATCCACCACAACTTTTGGTCTTATACCATACTTATAAGCTCCTCTCGCAATCGCATGAGATATCATGGGATTTACCAAAGCTATCAAAAATGCTAATACAAGGAATTTGAGTTTAACTAGTGGAGAGGCCTGAGAAGCAATAGCTAGAGCTATTAAAATGCTCATTGCTCCCCCTGTATCACACTTGGTAGCGGCATGAAGTCTTGTATAAACATCTGGAAAACGAAGGATTCCCAGTGTACCAAACAGCATTATCGATTCTCCAAGCAGAAGAAAGAAATATTCTATCACCTGGCTCCCTCCATATATTTTGCTAGAATAAGACCTCCCACTGCATTGACCATTAAAAGCACTATTGCGAGGTCTAAGAAGAAATATTCATTCATTATAAAACCAAAAATAGCCAAAACCACCACTACCTTTGTGGTCACTGTATTTATTCCCACAATTCTATCGGCTAACGTTGGTCCAAAAAGAACTCTATACGATAATATCAAAGATGTAGCCACCAGTATTAAAGCTCCCCAGCCAAATGGGTTCACCAGAAGATCTTCTTCAACCATCCCTCGATATCCCCCTTAATCTTCTCCCCAGCTTTTTCTCTATTGAGAGTTTCCACCTTTATCCAGTGAACATATAGATAGGTCTCTCCAAGTTTTTTATTCACATCTACAGTTAATGTCCCCGGAGTTAAAGTTATAGAATTAGCCAGAATTGTTATACCTGTGTTTGAGTGTAGATCAGTCTTTATTTTCACGATACCTGGATTTATATCCATAAGAATCGCATGTCTTGCTACTTTAAAGTTACTCTCAATTAGCCTGAAGACCATGATAAAGAGGTATTGTGGAATAACAAAAAAGGCGATATAAAGAATTTTCTCTACTATATGACCACTCTTTCTTATATCACTAGTGAGCATTTCATACATAAAAAGGGATATTATAAAAGTCGCTATTCCACCAATGAAAAGATTCTCTGATCTTATATTTGTACTTATGATCACCCAAAATGAAAAAAGTGCAATCCAAGTTAGAACTACCTGTTCCCATTTTGGAAGTTTTTGTGCCTCATAAGTTTCAAATAATACCCTCTGCTTTATTTCATCAAGCCGCTCTCTGAGATAAAAAGGGACTCTACTCATGTATTATATTAGGTTTTTGCTAATTATAACCCTTTTGTTAAGCATTTACCCAACTTTTTTATACTCTAAAAACATAATTCTTACATAAAGTTTTGAAGATATCAATAATTATGGTGATAACGATGCCCAGCAATTGGGAAAAGATAGTCTCGATAACAAAAGGGGGAGTAAGGAGTATCGCAATGATGAAACAAAAAATTCAACGAGGCAAAAAGATTGCTTTACTCATAGATGGTCCCAATATACTAAGAAAAGAATTCCACGTCCATCTTGAGGATATAGTTAAGGCCCTGGAAGAGTTTGGAAATATTAGAGTGGCGAAGGTCATATTAAACCAATACGCTCCCCAAGGACTTATTGAAGCTATTGCAAATCAGGGTTTTGAACCAATAATTGTTGCTGGAGAAACAGGGGTAAAACTTGCTGTTGAAGCCATGAGAGAGATATATAATCCAAATGTAGATATAATCGCTTTAGCAACTCGAAATGCTGAATTCTTACCTATAATATTAAAAGCAAAGGAAAAAGGAAAAGAAACTGCTATAATCGGGATTGAACCTGGGTTTAGTGCAGCTTTAAAACATGCCGCAGATTATGTGGTAATTCTTGAAAGAGGTGAAGCTAATGAGAGCATCTCTATTCAAGATACTGAGAAGAGAAGAAGGAAAGCCTAGGGAAAAAGAAAAGAAAGAAGTTCCCAAGACCCCTCCAAAGAGTGTAGGGCTTATAATTGATGGACCCAATATACTAAGAAAGGAATTCGGGATAAAACTTGAAAACATAAAAGAAGCTCTAGAAAAGATCGGAAAGATTAGAGTGGCTAAAGTTGTTTTAAACCAATACGCTCCCCAAGGACTTATTGAGGCCATTGTAAATCAAGGATTTGAACCAATAATAGTTGCCGGAGATACAGACGTAAGAATTGCCATTGAAGCGATGGAACTCATATACAATAGCGACATCGAGGTAATAGCCCTCGCTACAAGAGATGCAGATTTTCTGCCAATAATAAATGAGGGGAAAGGAAAGGGTAAAGAGACCGTCATTATAGGAGTAGAACCAGGCTTCAGCATTGCTCTCCAGAATGCCGCCGATTATGTCATTAAGATGGAAGGAAAAGGCGAACAAACTGAAGGGTACGAAGAGTAATACACTATTCCTCTTCAAACTCCAACTTTAGAGATGTGTATTCCCTTTTAAGCTGCTCTACTATTTGAGAGACCTCTGCACTAAGCCCCATTAGTTTTTCAGAAAGTTTACTAAGTTCTTCTATAGCAATTTCCAAGGCCTTTTCACTTTCTTCTACCTCTTTCATGGCCTCAGCAAGCTTTTCTTCTTCCTCCCGTTTGTATACTTCAATTTTTAAGGTATCATAATTCCACATTATTTCGCCACTTCTAATAGAAAACTCTATTGAAATTCGCACAACATCTTCTTTTCTAACTCCCATCTCCTGAAGTTTCTCAAATAAATATTGATTCAGCTGCGCAGCTGCTCTTACAACCTTTTCGGGGTTAAGTTTTCCTCGTGTTAATGCAAAAAGAACTTTTCTAACCTTATTTGCATACCCGCTTGCCCTAACAAATCCTGTTGAGAGCCTGGGCATAGCTCCCCACCATAATACTTTAATGCACTGAAAATATATATCAATATTGGTGATCGAATGAATATTTTAATTTTTGGTCCTCCAGGTTCTGGAAAATCTACTCATTCAAGGAGAATTATAGAAAAATATCATATCGAATACATCGCTTCGGGAGATATAATACGAGCTGAGATAAACAAAGAAAACGCTTTAGGTCGAGAAATGAGAAAATATATAGAAAAAGGAGAGTTACTCCCAGACACGGTGATAAATACTCTCGTTCTTTCAAAACTACGAAGGAGAAGAGAAAACTTCATCATAGATGGATACCCTCGAACAGCCGAACAGGTTTTGGCACTAGAAAACTTCTTGTATGACCATGGAATAAAAATAGATCTAGCAATTGACATTTTTATTTCAAAAGAGGAAAGTATAACCCGCATATCTGGGAGAAGAATTTGCAAACGCTGTGGGGCTGTCTACCATATAAAATACAACCCACCCAAGATTTCTGGAAAATGTGATGTTTGTGGTGGAGAGGTGGTTCAAAGAGAAGATGACAAGCCAGAGATAGTGTCAAAAAGATATGACATCTATATCAACAACATGAATCCCATAATTAAGTTCTACAAAGGCCAGGGAGTGTATGTACAGATAAACGGGCATGGAGGGATAGAAGAAGTTTGGGAAAGAATTAGGCCCCTATTAGATTATATATGGAATAGAGAAAGGAAAAGAGAAGAATTTGAATAACCAGAACCCTTCACTATTATACTGGAAATTTCAGATTAGCCATCTCACCAAAAATAACTTAAAACCATACATGGAAGAATATTTAAAACAGCACCCTGCAAAGGAACTCACTGGAAGGAGAGAGAATGGCAGAGTATTTTGATAAAATTGCTCATAGATATGATGATTGGTACAAAACCAAAGTAGGACAGTACGTAGATAGGACAGAGAAAAAGCTAGTCTTCTCCATGATAAAAAGCAAGAATGGAAAAGCCCTCGATCTGGGATGTGGTACTGGAAATTACACGCTAGAACTTTATATGAGAGGCTTTGACGTCGTTGGGGTTGATTTAAGCGAAGAAATGTTAAAAATTGCCAGAAAAAAGCTTCCCCACGTTAAATTTATCAGAGCAAGCGCATACTCTTTACCTTTCGAGGAGAACACTTTTGATCTAGTGCTGAGCATTACAATGTTTGAATTCATTCACAAACCAGAACTTGCCTTAAATGAAATTTACAGAGTGTTAAGACCAGGAGGAGAAGTCGTGATAGGCACCATGAACGGCAAAAGCCTCTGGTTTATTTTTAAGCGCATAAAGAGCCTTTTTGAAGAAACTGCATATAGATATGCAAGATTTTACACTCCAAGTGAACTGGAAAGACTAATGAAAGGAGCCGGTTTTGAAGATGTCGAGAGTAAAGGAATTATCTTCTTCCCCTCATTCTTTCCCTTTGTAAAGTTAGCCGAGAAGCTCGATGAAAAGTTTAGCGATAAGCTAAAGAACCTTGGAGCATTTATATTGGTTAGGGGAGTTAAGGGTGATTAGATTAATAACAAGAGAAGAAGCTTTTAAACGAGCTGAAAGGATAAAAAAAGAGAATGAAGCAATTTATGGGATCCAGTTCAAAATTTATCAAAAATATCTTCCATTTGATATTCTTACACCCACCCAATGGGAATTGAGTGAGAAAAAGCTGTTAGTGGTCCTTCAGGAGATAGTCCATGGATACGATGCACCAGTTATTGTCCTTGAACATAGAGGAAAGTATTACATTCTAGACGGTCATCATAGAGCATATGCTAGAAAAAAATTAGGATTCTCACAAGTTGAGGCAATAATCCTTAAACCTACTCATGACATCCCCACAAAGATAGAAGAATCCGTAAAAAAGGCAAAGCTGAAGAGTTTAGATGATATAGTGATTGTTAAAGAGTAGTATCAAGGGGATGTCTATGTGTGAATATACCTTTGAAAACGGGGAGAAATGTAGAATAAAAGCCATATCTGGTTCAAAGTATTGTTCACTTCACATCCCCTTTGAAGAGGGTGAACTTCTCTACGGTGAGAAAATCAAAGAAATAAAAGAAAGAGCATTTAAAAGAAAGCTAGAAAGAGGAGTAAGACATTTTGAAGGTATTCAGCTTTATGAGGCAAGGATCTCAAACTTAACGAGCAAAAAACCCCTTGTTTTCAAGAACTCAAAGATAAAAACACTCATTGTAGAGAGTTCTCATCTAAAAGGGATAACACTATACAAATGTGAAATTGAACGGGTAATTATCCTCTCGTCCACTATAGGCACTCTATGGATTAAAGGCTCAACATTCTTCGGATTTAACCTACTAGATGTGAAGTTTGGAAACTCAATTTACATCCGTGAAAGTATAGTGAGATACATCATGATGAACTCTGTGCAACATGTAGAAGGTATGAAACCCCACGAAGAAGAGTATGGAGAAAAAGAGGCAGTATATGGAAGGATAGAACTTTCTGAGCTTAAGAAGGTTAGAAGGATAGGCATAAATTCACGTTACCCTCTGCTCAAAGATGTATTAGAAGAGCACGGAATTAACTTCTCAGGCATTTCAAGAAAGCACGTTAAGGCGAAAATCTTTATCATCAAGAACATTGAATTTGATCCAAGCCCAAGGTTCAAGAGACAAGTTAGAGTTTTTATAAGAAACCTCGATAGTATTCTACAACTGGAGAATTTGGAGATCCCTAGGCACGTCGAAATAAGGGGTGGGCGGTTAAGAATCCCCGAGTTTATTCATACCACAGTCCAAAATAACCTAGTATTTAGGAATGTCACTTTTCATGGGGACATAACATGGAATCTCACTGTACTGCCAAACTTGCCAGCCGAATTGACTGTTAAAGGATTTGTAATTTTAGAAAAGTGTCGTTTTAATAATCCTACGATGGAGGAGTTCTTTTACAGATTAGCTAGAATTAGCTGGGAAAAAAGCGGAGACAAAGAAAAAGCGGATATGTACTACTACCTAGAGATGCTTGCAAGAAGAAAACAGAAGATGGGAAGATATATAACATATCTACCTAAACTTGGAATTGGAGTAAAGCTACCATCTCTACCTTTCAGAAAAGTCCAAGTAAAAGCAAAGCACTATATCCATCTCCTCGAGGGAGTTTTTGAGTGGTTTTTTGCAGACCTAACATGTAAATATGGAACAGACTGGAAAAGACCAATTCTAATTTGGATTTTCATGGTTAACATTATATTCCCCTCACTTTTCTATTTCACAAAAAGTGTCACAAGTTTCGGTGTCCCCCTTGAAAGTTTTTGGGATTATGAATATTTTAGCATAGTAACAGCTACAACACTCGGTTATGGAGATCTCCACCCTATTGGAATAGGGAGGATATTCGCTTCACTTGAAGCTCTATTTGGAATGTTCATGTGGGCAGTCTTCTTGACAGTCTTTGCAAGAAAGTACATGCGGTAAGTTTAAACTTTCACTGAAAGAAATAATAGCAGTGAGGGATGAGAATGAAAGTTGGTCTAATAGTGAATCCAATAGCAGGAATGGGTGGAAAAGTAGCCCTTAAGGGAACTGACGGAGTTGTAGAAGAGGCCATTAAAAGAGGAGCAAAACCAGTTGCAATTGAAATCACAAAATTGTTCCTAAAAGAGCTCTCCCATTACGATATAAATGTGGAATTCGTAACTGGACCCGATGGATTGGGCGAAGATGCTCTTAAAGAATTCAATTTTCCTTATGAAGTTATCAGATATAGAAAAATAGGGGAAAAGGAGATCCTTACTATCAAAATACCAGATACTACCAAAGAAGACACAAAAAAACTTGCAACCATTATGAACGAGAAAGTTGATATAATCCTCTTTGCTGGTGGTGATGGAACTGCAAGAGATATCTACGAGGCAATAGATAAGAGAAAACCCATCTTAGGTATCCCAACTGGTGTTAAAATGTTTTCAGGAACTTTTGCAACTTCTCCGGAGGATGCTGCAAGACTTTTGGTAGAGCTTGCAAATGGCAGTGCAAAACTTGTCGAAAGGGAGATTCTTGACCTAGACGAAAATGCATACAGGCATGATGAAGTAAAAGCGAGAACTTATGGAACTGCCCTTACTCCTTATATTGAAACCTTTATTCAAGGAGCTAAAGAGTCAACCCCCCTTGACGAAGGGGAAGAGTTAGATGCAATAGCAGAGGCTCTTGTAGAAGAACTTGAAGATGGAATTTACTTCCTCGGAGCTGGTTCAACAGTAAAGAAAATAAAAGACCTACTCAGTATAGATGGGACCCTCTTAGGGATTGATATTGTAGAAATAAAAAATGGAAAAGCAAAACTTCTTGTAAAGGATGCCCAAGAAAAAGACTTGCTAAAATTTGTAGGAAATAGACCCAAAATAATTGTCACCGTAGTGGGAGGCCTTAACTTTCTGTTTGGACGAGGGAACCAACAATTCTCACCAGAAGTTTTGAAACATATACCCAAAGAAAACGTGATCGTAGTGGCAACCCCATCAAAAGTCCGGAAGCCAATAAGAGTTTATACTGGAAATAAAGAGGTTGACAGGAAATTTAAAGGATACATAAAAGTTAGGATCTCACCTTGGGCTGAAAAAATGGTGAAAGTTATTTAGTCAAAAAACTTACAAGAGGAATAGGCTTTAGTTTTGGAGTTAGAGTTGATCTTGTGGTTTCTTAACTTTTAGTTAATCACTTTCTGTTTAAAAAACTTTTAAAAAAGACTTTTTGCATCTTGTAGTGTCACTAAAATCAAAATTAGTAGCACAATTGGTGGTGAAATTTATGAAAAGTAGCAAGATGTTGGTGGCGCTGCTTGTAATATCTATCTTAGCATTCAGCAGTGCATGTGTCCAAAAGACTCCAATGGAAACAACCTCCACCTCAATCATCCAAGAAAAGACAACAAGTGCATCTCATGCTCAAACAGAAACTCAAGAAAAAATAGTAATCACAGACTTTGCGGGAAGAGATGTAACTTTAGAGAAAGTTCCCGAACGAATAATTGTTTTAACAGGCTATTGGACCGAGATTCTTCACATACTTGGTTTAGATGATAAAATCGTTGGCATTGGAAAGTACGTTCCAAATAATCCATATATCCCTGAGGAAGTTAAGCAAAAGCCAGCAGTAGGAAGTTCATTTAAGGGTCTTAATTGGGAAAGTGTTGCAAGTTTAGGGCCAGATTTAATAATTGCTGATTGGTATGGTGGTAAATACAAGGACAAGGAGACGATTGAGAAAGCAGAAGAAATTGGCATTCCAGTTATAGCACTAACTGCTCAAAGTGTGGAGGATAACGTTAAAGTAGTAGAGCTTTTGGGGAAAGTTTTTGGGAAGGAAGAGAAAGCCGAAGAGCTTTCAAATTGGATGAAGAGCAAGTTGGAAGAAGTGAACAAAATAGCCAGCCAAATCCCAGATGATGAGAGGAAGAACGTCATTATCATAAATGCTCCCAAAGACATAAACGGCCCAATCACAGTTTATGCAAAGGGAAGTGCTTGGGCAAGCATCGTTGAGCTCGTTGGTGCTCACAACTTGGCTTTTGACAAAGAGTTCGACACTCAGTGGCCGAAGCTTGATTTGGAGAAGATAATTGCATACTGGGGAGACAAAGCTGATGTTATAATCGTAACCTCCTTCAGTCAGGATACGCTTGAAAAAACTGTGAATGACATAAAAAACGACCCAAGATGGAGAGAAATTAAAGCAGTTAAGGAAGGACATGTTTACGGAATTTTGGCCGGTTCTAAAGGATTCTTAGACTGGGGACCAAGGATAGTCGTAGGAGTCTACCAAATGGGTGGACTAATTTATCCAGAGTATTACCCAGAGTGGAAGCCAGTTGCAAAGGAATTATTTGAGAAGTTCTATGGGCTTAGCTATGAGATAAAAGTGGAGGTAATGGACTCTGCTGGAAGAAAGGTGACCTTTGAAAAAGTTCCCGAAAGAGTCATCGTTACAAGTAGTTATTGGGCTGAAGTTTTGCATTGCTTAGGCTTGGACGACAAAATAGTGGGAATTGATAAGTACACGCCAATGGATCAATTCTTACCAGAAAGCGTTAAGCAAAAGCCGCAAATTGGCTCTGTTTATAAAGGAATTAATTGGGAAACTGTTGCAAGCTTAGAGCCAGATTTGATCGTAATGGGCCTGTGGTGGGGCTCATTTGAGCCAAAGGAAAAGGAACTATTTGAGAGAGCAGAAGAGCTTAACATTCCAGTTTTAGCCTTTGGAATTCCTGATTCAAACAAGACAGGAACAGAAATGCCCTATGAAAACATTAGGATAATAAGAGTGCTTGGAAAAGCCTTTGATAAGGAGAGGGAAGCCGAAGAACTGGCAAGCTTCTTGGAGCACTATTATAATCAAGCCCTTGAAATAGCGAGCAAAATACCAGAAGACAAGAAGAAAAACGTGCTTATAGTTTACGGCTCATCAATTACTGGTAAATATGCAACAGGGACAATAACTGTCTCTACAAGAGGAAGTGCTTATGCTGAAACCGCTGAACTTGTAGGGGGACACAACTTAGCTTTTGACGTCAATGAGGGAGGACCTTACCTAAAGCTTGACTTAGAAAAGCTCATAGCACACTTTGGAAACAAAACTGACATTCTAATTGTTGTTGACTGGGAAGCGGAGAGACTTAATGAGGCAGTTGAGAAAATCAAGAGCGATTCAAGTTGGCAGGAGATTAAAGCAGTTAAAGAAGGAAACGTCGTTGGAATATTAGTGAGCTCATATAAGAAAGACGCAACTGCTCTTTATGGACCAAGGTTCATAACGGGAATTTATGCCTTTGGTCATGCAATTTATCCAGAATACTATCCCAACTGGGAGCCAATCTACAATGAGATACTCCAGAAGTTCTACAAGATAGAGGGGTGAAAGGATGAGAAGATTTCTCTTTCTTTTTCTTTTAGTCTCTCCAATCTTTGCATTCTTCATAAGCCTGTTTATCGGGGCGTATCACATGCCGATGGTCGACATAATAAATATGGTGCTCCTAAAATCCCTCCAACTTATTTCAGGTGTTTTGGCTAAAATAACCCTTGGAAAGATTTATTTTGATGTTCAAATTCCATATCCAAGCGTTTATCAAACGGTCCTCTTTAAAATAAGACTTCCCCGGGTTCTTTTAGCTATGATTGTTGGCTCAGCTTTAGCAGTCTCTGGAGCAGTTCTGCAGGCAATATTTAGAAATCCCCTCGTCAATAGCTATATTTTAGGGATTTCCTCTGGAGCAGCTTTTGGAGCTGCATTAGCCATAGGACTCTCGTTAGGTTTGGGTGTTACTTCTTTAGCATTTGCTTTTGCTCTGCTTGCAGTGTTTTTGACGACATCTCTTGCTAAAATAGGTGGGAGAATAACCCCGGTATCACTAATTTTGGCTGGTGTTATAGTTAATGCGTTCTTTTCTGCATTAACATCACTATTGAAGTTTTTAATGGAACACGAAAAATTGGCGAGTGTGGTTTACTGGCTTATGGGGAGCTTTGCCAATGCCGATTGGCATTCTGTTAAAGTAGCATTTCCAATTATTTTTGCTGGATGCATTATAATATCTCTAATGCGCTGGCAGCTGAATGTTTTATCCTTTGGAGAAGAGGCCAAGCTCGTTGGAGTTGAGACTGAAAAGTTGAAGTTTGCCTTTATCTTAATCGTTTCACTTATAACAGCTGCTTCTGTCGCTTTTTGTGGAATAATTGGATGGGTTGGCTTAATGATTCCCCACATGGTTAGAATGGCTTTTGGACCCGACCATAAGAAGTTAATCCCCCTCTCAATAACTGTCGGAGCTTCTTTTATGGTTTTGGCAGACACCCTAGCGAGATCAATAGCCACTTATGAGATTCCAATTGGGATATTAACCACATTACTTGGGATACCCTTCTTTGCTTATCTATTGAGAAAGACGGGTGGTGGTTGGCATGCTTAAAGTTAAAGGCTTATCATTCAGTTATGGCGACTTCAGCGTTGAAAATGTTTGCTTTGAGGTTAAAGAAGGAGAGATTTTAACTTTATTAGGTCCAAACGGCAGTGGAAAAACCACGATTTTGAAGAATGTCTATGGGTTGTTAAAGCCAAAGAAAAAGTGCGTCTTCATAGATGGCAGAGATTTTCACTCTTTGTCATTAAAGGAGAGGGCTAAGTTAGCTGGTTACGTTCTTCAATCCCATTACCCTCCTTTTCCGTACACAGTTTTAGATGTCGTCGTTATGGGCTTGGCATCTCAGCTCAGTGTTTTTGAGAGCCCAAGAGAAGAACATTATGAGAAAGCTCTCGAAAAGCTCAGGCTTTTGGGGATGGAGAGTTTTAAAGACAGGCCATATACCCAGCTGAGCGGAGGTCAATTACAATTGGTTTTAATAGCGAGAGCATTAGTCCAAGAGCCAAAAGTCCTTCTTCTTGACGAGCCCACCGCTCATTTAGATTTTAAAAATCAGGTAAAAATCCTTGGGATTATTAAAAAACTCGCGAGGGAAGAGAGAATTACAGCAATTCTGACACTCCATGATCCAAATTTGGCTTCAATTTATTCAGACAAGATAGCTTTGGTTAAGGAAGGAAGGATCAGAGCCGTTGGAGAGTCGAGCGAGATTTTGAGAGAGGAGATACTTGAAGAGGTTTACGGTGTTCCAATTCACATCTTGGAGTTCAATGGATTTAGAGTTATCATGCCAAAAACGGAGGTAGTGTAATGCTGAGCTTGATAATAACCTCAACGGAAATAGCATTTAGCTTTTTAAAACGCTCTGTTCCCGGGTTATTGATTGGTATATTCATAGCTGAGCTTTTAATTGAGAAAGGAGTTATTAACAAGTTCTCTCCAATAGGAAAACCTTTTGTTAAGCTTTCAAATCTTCCAGAGGAGTGTGCTCTAGCCTTTGCAACTGCGTTTTTAAATACGAGGGCAGGAAATGCCATGCTTATAGATTTTTACAAAGAAGGAAAAATAGGCAAGAAAGAACTCTATATTGCCTCTCTTATGAACGCATTTCCTGCAATGGTTAGGCACTGGAACTCATTAATCCCAGTTCTTTTGGCAACGCTTGGAACATTTGGCTTACTTTATTTCGGGATCTTAGTTCTTATTGGATTTATTCAAACAACAGTTTTTGCATTCGCGGGGAAACTCTTAATTAAGAGCCCAAAACAAATAAAAAATGTTCAAAAGCACGCCAAAAATTCCCAAGAGCCATTTAAAAAAGTTTTAAGAAAGGCTTTAGCAAAAACTAAGAAGCACTCAATCCCAATTTTAAAAACCATGGTTTTGGCAACTTACATAACCGCCTTACTCATAGCAGCAGGATTTTTTGAGTATTTAACCTCTCTCGTAAAAGATTTTGCAGCTTTCCTTCCTCTTTCACCGGAAGAAATAAGTGTGGCACTAAGTGCAATGGCAAGCAGTATAGCGGCTTATACTCTCGGTGCAAACCTCTTAAAAGCTGGATTAATAAGTGAAAAAGCTCTAATAAGGTCTCTCCTTCTTGGATCAGTTCTCGCGAATATAACTTTCCTAAGAGTGCTGATTCCCTATTATGTTGGTCTATATGGAGCTAAAGATGGAACAAAGATTATGCTCATCTCAATGGCAACACGGAGTGCTATCATACTGTGCCTTATACTTGTGATGGAGGTGGTTTTATGATCTGCTTCATATTGGGTTACGGTGCAAGACCTTTACCTTTGCTTGAGAAAATATTGAAAGAGGAAAAAATCGATGGAATTGTTTTAACAGACCAGAACTGTGAGAAAGAGCTCGAAAAAGTTGAAAGGGCAGAAGTAATTTTCATTTATGCCCACGAACTTCCGGATGTTGTTGTAGAGACGCTAAAAAAGAGCAGAGCAAAAATTGTTTCAATGGACAGCTTAAACAACGTTCCGCAAGAGATTTTAGTTAAAGCTAAATCTTACTACGTCCTCGGTGGTGAGGAGAATCTAAGAAACTTAGCTAAGTTTTTAGCAAACCTGGCAGGTGAAAAGAGAGAATATGAAGAGCCAAAAGAAGTTCCAATGCATGGGATTTACCACCCAAATTTTGGGGTTTTTGAAAGCTTAGATGAATATTTGAAGGTTTATGATAAGAGACCACTTGTTGGGATTCTATTCTGGAGGAGTGCTTGGCTTTACAGAGAATTCAGCCCGATTGAGGAGCTCATCAAAGCACTTGAAAGTGAAGGGTTAGGAGTTATTCCAGTCTTTACCTATGGGAAAGACTCAACAACAGGACTCGGAAAAGAAAAGAGTGAAGCAGTTGAAGAGTTCTTCATAAAAGATGGGAAACCAATTATTGAGGCACTGGTAAGTTTAATCTCCTTTGGCACCGTTGATTTAAATAATTTGGAAAAGCTGAACGTCCCAGTATTTGCTCCAATTCGCTCTTATTATCAAAACCTCAAAGAGTGGAAGGAGAGAGAAGGCGTTGATTACATGACGCAGGTTTATGGGGTGATAATTCCAGAAGTTGCAGGAGCGATTGAACCGATATTTATAGCTGGAACTGAAAACATTGAGGGCTACAAAAAAGGCGAGCCATACGAAGAACACATAAAATATCTCGTCAAAAGAGTGAAGAAGTGGATTGAGCTAAGGAAAAAGCCAAAGAAAGACGTTAAAATAGCGATAGTTTTGATAAATCCGCCTTGTAAGGGACTTGAAGCCAGCATTGCAGTGGGAATGGGATTAGATGTTCCAGAGAGCATAGTGAGACTTCTGCACAAGCTAAAAGAAGAAGGCTATTATGTTGGTGAAGAGCTTCCAAAGAATGGAGAAGAGCTAATAAGAATGATTTTGGAGAGAAAGGCAATAAGCGAGTTTAGATGGACAAGTGTGGAAGAAATCGTCAAAAATGGTGGGGCAATTGACTTCGTAAGCTTGGAGGATTATTTGGAGTGGTTCAATGAGCTTCCCGAGGACTTGAGAGAAAAAATAGTCAAAGATTGGGGAAGACCAGAGGACGTTTTGGCAGGAAAAGTAGACAAAACATTGGTTGGAATGGTTTATGATGGAAAGTTCGTTGTTCCTGGAATAAAGTTTGGAAATGTCTTTATTACTCCCCAGCCAAAGTTCGGCTGCGCTGGGACGAGGTGTGATGGAAAAGTTTGTAGAATCCTCCATGATCCGACTATAACTCCTCCTCACCAGTGGTGGGCCGTCTACAGGTGGATAACGAGGAAGTTTAATACCAATGTTATGATTCACTTTGGAACTCACGGTTATTTAGAATTTAGACCGGGGAAAAGCGTTGGGCTTTCTCCTTCATGTGTTCCTGAGGCGAGCTTAGATGACGTTCCCCACTTATACGTCTATGTAGTTTCAAATCCAATGGAGGGTGTCATAGCCAAGAGAAGAAGTTATGCAACGTTAATAGATCACATTTATCCCCCAATGGCAATGGCTGAAGTTTTAGATGATTTAGACTCGTTTCTAAACCAATATGCAAAGGCAAAGAACTTAGGAGATGAGGCAAGGAGAAAGAAAATTTACGAGCAAATTTTGGAGAAAGCTGAGGAGAACAAAATAAAACTAAACAATCCTCAAAATGACGAGGAAACTATCGAGGAAATCCACCGCTACGCTGAGTTGATGAGAGGTTCTCAAATTAATCTCGGTCTTCATATCTTTGGACATCCACCGAAAGAACCAGAAAGATTGGCGGAATACATTGCCACGGCAATGGCTTATGATTCCTACGCTTCCCCGTCAATTAGAAGGGCAATAGCTGAGGCAATAGGCATGGACTACGACAAGATAAGAAAGAACCCCTTGGAGACTACAAACGGATTTACGAACAGAGAATTGTTGGAGATTTTCCACAGGATAGCAGTTAAAAGCTTAGAGCGTTTGCTTAATGGAGAAGGCTTTGATGTCATTGAGGAAGAAATTGAAAAGTGTGGATTCAGAGTTAAGGAGAAAGAAAAGCTTGAGGGAACGTTTAGAAAAACCCTTGAAGTTGCTCAAAAAGTTGTCGAGTGCGAAAGGGAATATAATGGCTTTTTAGAAGGCGTGAAAGGAAAATATGTGAAGCCAGGCCCTTCGGGAGCCATAACGAGAGGGAAGTTCGAGATTTTACCGACGGGAAGAAACTTTTATGCAGTTGATCCAAGAACTCTGCCAACCAAAGCAGCTTGGCAAATTGGAGTTGAAACTGCTGAAAAGCTCTTGGAGAAGTATACAAAGAAGCATGGGAAGTATCCCGAAAGCATTGGGCAGGTTCTCTGGAGTATAGACGGTTATAAGGCGGATGGCGAACAAATAGCTCAAATTCTCTATTTGCTTGGAGTTAAGCCTATCTGGAAAGGAGATGTAGTTTCTGACCTTGAAATAATTCCCTTAGAAGAGCTCGGAAGACCAAGGATTGACGTTCTGGTTAGGATAAGTGGAATTGTTAGAGATACTTTGCCAAATTACATATATCTCATAGACAAAGCAATAGAAAAGGTTGTTACGCTGGATGAACCCTTAGAGATGAACTACATCAAAAAGCACTACATTGAGCACATTAAAAAACTGATTGAATTAGGAAAAAGTTTTGAAGAAGCCCAAAGGTTTGCGAGGTTTAGAGTTTTCTCTGCTCCACCTGGAGCTTATGGAGCTGGTGTAAACTTAGCTGTTGAGTCATCGGGCTGGCAGAAGGATGAGGATTTAGCAAAGGTTTGGGTTCAGTGGAGTGGTTACGCTTATGGAAAAGATGCCTTTGGAGTTGAGGCTCACGAATCGTTAGTTTTGAACCTCAAAAGCGTTGACATAATCAATAGAAACCACATAAGTGATGAGCACGACTTAACGAACTGCTGCTGTTATTTTGCCTATCACGGTGGATTTAAAACAGCGGTAGATGCTCTAACTGGCAAGGATGTAGATATAATCCAAGTTGATACGAGAGACATAAGCGATACTAAAATTGTTGATATTAAAGTCGAGATTGAGAGAATAACAAGGACAAAGCTTCTCAACGACAGATGGATTGAGGAAATGAAGAAGCACAGCTACAGAGGGGCGAGCGAGTTCTCAAAGAAGATTCTTCATCTCTATGGCTGGGAAGCAACAACAAAGCTCGTTGAAGATTGGATTTTTGATGAAATAGCGGAAAAGTACGTTCTTGATGAAGATATGAGGAGATGGTTCGAGGAGCACAATCCCTACGCTATTGAGGAAATTGCAAGGCGTTTGATTGAAGCTTATGAGCGTGGCTTGTGGGAGACGAGCGAGGAGCTCATTGAAAGGCTCATGGAAGCTTACTCTGAAATTGAGGGGCTTTTGGAGGAACACCTTGGTGAAGGGGAAGTTCAAGGTGGAACGATTGAAATCTACACTGCTGAGGATGATGAACACTGGAGTGAAAACATTGAGGAGGTGGATAAAATATGGAAGCTCGTGAAAAACGCTTAATCTTCCCATTTTCTGCAATAGTCGGGCAGGAAAAGGCTAAATTAGCCTTACTCTGTGTAGCGGTTAATCCGCTAATAGGCGGAGTTTTATTGAAAGGAGACAAAGGAACGGGGAAATCGACCCTGGTTAGGGCTCTGGCCAACGTTTTGCCCGAGATTGAAGTTGTGGCAGATTGTTCGTTCAACTGCAATCCAATGAACCCATTAGAGATGTGCGACAGCTGTTATGAGAGATATGAAAATGGGGAAGAGTTGCCCACGTCAAAGAGGAAGATGCGCGTTGTTGATTTGCCTTTGAGCGTTACAATAGACAGATTAGTCGGAACAATTGATGTGGAGCGCTTTTTAAAGGAGGGCAAAAAAGCTTTGCAGCCGGGAATATTAGCGGAAGCTAATAGGGGAGTGCTTTACATCGATGAGGTCAATCTCTTAGATGACTACATAGCTGATTCACTCTTAGATGCTGCAGCAATGGGATGGAACACAATAGAGAGGGAAGGTATCTCATTTAGACATCCAGCCCGCTTTATCTTAGTTGGAAGCATGAACCCAGAGGAAGGGGACTTAAGACCCCAAATTCTCGATAGATTTGGTCTATGCGTTGAGGTCTCAGCACCAATGAACCCAGAGGATAGGATAGAGATAGTTAAAAGAGTAGAAGAATTCCATGAAGACCCAATAAGCTTCTACAAGAAGTTTGAGAGCGAAGAGAAAAAGCTTACAGAAAAGATTGTTAAAGCGAAGGAACTTTTGCCTAAAGTTGAAATAAGCGATGATTTGTTAAAGCTTTTAGCTGAGACTGTGATTAATTTAAGTATAAAGACCAACAGGGCTGAAATCACTACAATAAAAACTGCAAAAGCAATAGCCGCTTTAAACGGAAGGAGAAGGGTTTCCTTAGAGGACTTAGAGAAAGCTATGGAATTAGCTTTACCGCACCGTCTAAGGGATAGACCTTTTCAAAAGCCACCTCAAATGAAGCCTCCAAAGCCTAAAGATGATAAGAAGCACAATCATGATCATAAGCACAACCATAAGCATGAGCACAAGAAGGAAGAAAAAAGCGAAAGGAGAAACCAAAAGTCTCGAAGTCAAGGAATCGGAAATTTAGAGCAAAATTTTCGCTCAAGCGAAGCCAAAATTCCAAAAATAGAAAGCAAAAACTTTGGGAGCAACGACTTTACAGGCTACCGCTCTTCAAGGGACGTTAGCATTACTGTGGTAAACTTTCCAAAGGGAATTCCCGTCTCTTATCTACCCCCAAAAGATGAAATAAGGGATGTTGATTTTTACAACTCGACTATTTGGGCAGTGTTAAATGGCAAGAAGCCACCAATAAAGCTTGAGCTAAAGGATGTCCGCGTTAGGGTTAGGAAGGCAAAGGCTCCTACGCTCTGGGTTTTGCTCTTAGACTCAAGCGGAAGTATGGCTGTGAAGAGAAGAATAAGCATTGCAAAGGGGATAGCGGAAAAGCTGGTCGAGAACGGCTATATCAAGAAGTCAAAAATGGCTTTGATAGTTGCAAAGGGCAAAGAAGCAGAAGTTTTTGTTTCGCCAACTAAGAACTACTGGGAAGTGTTTGAAAAAATAGAAAGTGTCCCAACTGGAGGAAGGACTCCTCTCAGCTCTGCTTTATACAATCTTTTGCTTTTAGCCAATAGAGAGAGAATGAAAGACAAGTCCGTCAAAGTTAGAGCATTTCTAATAACCGATGGAAAAGCAAACGTTCCCCTCTTTGGCAAGAGAATTAAGGATGAAATCATTGAGCTTGCAAAAGCGTTGAGAAAGAAGGGCATTGAGCTTAACATTTACGATACAAATGGCAAGGGAATAAACCCGGGGATTTCCTATGTTCCAGTTTTGAAGGAAGTCGCGAACGCTAAAGTGTTTAAGGTATAAGGCTTTGAACTTTAAACTTTACATCACTAATAGAAAATACAAAAGATAAAAACATATATCTTTATGACCTATATTTTCCATATCTCCAAACTCGGAGAGGAGAAACGTGATTGGTGTAATACTTGCTGGAGGTAAATCAAACAGGTTTGGAGAGGAGAAACTTCTGTATAACGTGAACGGAAAAGCTTTAATTGCCTACACAATCGAGAGACTCCTGAAATCAAAATCAATAGAAGAAGTAGTTATAATAACATTGCAAGAAAGAAAGGACAAATTTAAGGATCTCGGAGTTAGGATTCTCATTGATAAACTTGAGATAGGTCCCATTGGAGGGATCTATACAGCTTTGGTCAAGCTGGGGGATGTGTTTATAGCAGCAGGCGATATGCCCAATATAAATCCAGAGTTCGTAAACTATATTATAAAAGAATTCCACAAATTTAGGCCTATGGCCTGCGTTCCTTTATGGGCAAATGGCTACCTTGAGCCCCTCCATGCTGCTTATTCCCAGGAATTCTTACCTGTTCTTGAAAATCAGATAAAAAAGGGAGAGTATATGTTGGGGAAAGCCATAAGAAATGCAAAGACATGCTATATTCAAATAGAATCCCTCCCTCTTGAATGGAGAGAGAGTCTTTTCAATATAAACACAAAAAGAGACTTAAAAAAGTTTAAAGGCGCTTCGAGAGAATAATCATTTTGTCCAAAATCTTTGGGTTGAATTCTTTTATTAGGTTCTCTTCAACTATTGTACGAAGCTTTGTGAAACCTAGGTTTTTTGCCCTGTTTAATAAGAGAGGAAAGTCCTTCTCCTGCCCCCACATATATGCAGTGACTATCAAATTACTGTAAATGGCCTCCTCAAGGATATAATAGGACTCTCCCAACTTCCCACTTTCGAAATAAACTGCATCATCTATACCTGCCAGTCTATCTTTAAATGCCGTAAACCAATGATGATAAGAGCTCTGAAATCTCCCTACGACCATCTCTTTATTTTTAATTTCTTTCCATGAAAACTCAAATAAATCAGGGGTTTCTTCTTGGTCTGAAAAAAGAGAGAGTTCAAACTCAACAAAATAGCCCTGAAAGAGCACATTATCAATCCCAAGTTTTGTATAAAAACCAATAGCACTCTTTTCAGGTACTACTGTCAAAAGCTCACACCCTCTTTCCCTTGCTATATTTTCTACAAAGGTTACAATTCTCTTTCCTACCCCTTTTCTCCTAAAATCCCTATGAACTTCCAGAATATCTAGATGAGCTATTCTTCTAATTTTACCGACTATTGGCTCTTCGCTTATCAAAAGCTCAGCATTTCCAATAATTTTCCCATTTGTCTCCGCCACTATAGGAATCTGACCTTCCAAGAGAAGGCTATTTAAATGAACAGCGCAGGTTTCAATACTCATCCATGGACCACCATGCAGATAGCGGTCTTTTATACTGAGTTCTTCATAAGTCGCTTCCCTATTATCGTCTTTCTTAATCCACTTTTCAACACCTGAACAGTGTACTTCAACTATCCCCTTTGCATCTTCAAGCTTTGCTATCCTGATATTCATGAAAATCACCAAAAAAGATAAAATCAGGGCTCAGCTTCGCTTAAGAACTCAAGTAGATCTAGGAGTCTCCTGTCTTTAATCTTTGTTATATATCCGCTTACTTCTTCTCTTCCTATTTTTCCGTCCTTGTATAAGGCAACAACCTTTACACCTTCAAAGAACTCTTTCATATCTGGAAAGGCCCTAGCGAACATATCTAGATTGTTGTATATCACATCAAATTTGTCTTCCATTAATATCTGCCAGAGAACATCGATTAATGAATCAAATGCAATGTCGAAATACTCTGTACCTCTCCCATACAACATCGCATAAAGGCACTCATGTAAAGCTGCATCATAATTATCTTTTTCTTCGAAGATTTCCTCAAAGACCAGATGCACCTGGGCTACTAACTGATTATTCCCACGCGCCTCGGAAAGTACTTCTGCCAGTTCCGCCTTTGCTTTTGGGACCTCTCCTATTTCAAATGTTATATATGCCTTGTGAATTCTAATATGAACAATCTCCTCCTTCTTCCCAAGTTCCTCAAAGACCTTTTCAGCTTTGCTCATAAGTTCTAGAGCTTTTTCATACTCCAAAAGTTCCTCATGGATAAGACCCATGTTGTAGTAAACTTTTGCAATATTCTCAAGGTTTCCTTTTTCAGTTTCCTCTTCAAGCAGTTCTCTGTAAAGCTCAATTGATTTTTCAAGCTCACCTAATAGATAATACAAATCAGCAAGATGATATTTGGCCTCAAAACTTCCATCTTTCTCAACCAATTCTTCAAAGTCCTTAATCTTATCAACCTCAAGAAACTCGAGAGAATAGTAGACAACCAGTTTATAGAGTTCGTAATCCTTACACTCTAATGCGAGTTTCTCAGTTTTCTCTAGAACAATCTTTAGTTCGTCTTCAGTTAACTCATCTGCTTTGTAATAGAGCAACGTTGCTACTTTTTCGCATTCTTTTTCCTGAATTGCTTTAAGTACTTCTTCCATCCAGCTTCACCAATTAATTTTGGTGAATGTAGTATTTTAACCTTTGGCAGAACATGATTATTTCATATGAAAAAAGTTAAATATTCAAAAGTTCTTTAAAAATTTCAAAGGTGAAGTATCTATGTGGGAGATACTCGACAAAATAAAACCTGGTGAGATTGTACTGGTCGAGTACTCTTCAAACATGAATCCCACCAGAATTCTTCATGATATTATCAAATGGGCCAAGAGCAAAGAATATCAGGTCTTAATCACAGACATGTACAATCTAGTAGAGCTCCATACTTATCGCATGAAAATGGAAGGATTGGACATGGAAGTATTAAAATGGGCAAAAATCATAGAGATCGGGCGACATGAGCCCTCAGTAGGAGAGGTAATAAAGTTCATTCCTGTGGATAGAGAATTATTAGCATTATTAGCAGAGTATAAAGAAGTTTATGAGGAGTTTGTGAGTAAAAACTTTACCGTCGTCCTATTTTTTGGACTAGAAAGATACATGCTATTCAAAAATGAAGTTATGTCTTTTGTAAGTATTCTTGAGAGATTCTTAGGAGACACACGAAGAATATCAATATACTTTGTAAACAGAGACGTTCTAACAAACATTTCTCCTGATCCCCTCCCCTTGCTTGAAGAACTTGCCACGACTATAATGAAATTCCAGAAAGAGGCAAAAAAGATCAAGTTCACTATTAATAAAGCATTAAACCCCGAACTTGAGGGATACGAGGAATGTTATTAAGCACCAAGAGAAGCTGAATCCCTTCATCTACCAAATGATAAAAAAACTCTCAACTTATCAAAAACTTTTTTATCTCTCTCTTCTTTATTAGGAACATGCTTGAAGTAATTTTCCTTGGGACTGGAGGCATAATGCCAAATAAAGAGAGAAATGTTCCTGCTATAGCTTTAAAATATAAGGGCGAGATAATACTATGGGATATTGGAGAAGGCACATTACGACAGTTCAATATCGCCAAGCTGAGTCCAATGAAGATCGACAAGATTTTCATAACTCATTTTCATGGCGATCACTATCTTGGCTTGATGAGCTTTATTCAAACCATGAGCTTATGGAATAGGGAAAGGCCACTTCATATCTATGGCCCAAAATATACTTTTGAATTCGTACAGAATTATTTAAAAAGTGGATTTTTCAGGCCAGGGTTTGAAATTCACATTCATGAGCTTGGAGAAGCTAGATTAAAGTTCGGGGACTATGAAATATGGAGTTTTAAAGTTGAACATGGTGTCCCTGCTTTGGGATATGTATTTAAAGAAAAGGAGAAGAGAGGGAGTTTTGATATTGAAAAGATTAGAGAGCTCGGACTAATCCCAGGCCCTTGGATGAAGAAGCTTGAAAAAGAAGGAAGAGTAGAAATTGATGGCAGAATAATACACCTTGAAGAAGTGACTGGAAAGCCCAAAAAAGGAGTAAAAGTAGTATATACCGGAGACACCGAACCATGTGAGAGAGTGAAGCTTTTTTCAGAAAAAGCTGATCTACTGATACACGAAGCCACATATATAGATAAAGCAGACAGAAACGAGAGTTATCACTCAACAGTTCCTGAAGCTTGTGAAATAGCAAAAAAAGCCAAAGTGAAACTTTTAGCCCTCTTCCATAGAGCACCTAGATACACTTATGAAGAGTACTGTACGAGAGCACGTGAAGTATGCAACTACAAATTTATAATTCCAAAGGACTTTGATGTCATTAAAGTTGGTGAGAGGTATGAGCTATCTTCGATACGTTAAGATCATCGGAACTATGCACGTGTCTCCAAGGAGTAGGGAAGAAGTCAGGCAGTTGATCCTAAAGGAAAATCCTGATGCCATAGCTATTGAACTCGACAAACAACGATTCTATGCCCTCAAATCTTCTAAAAAACTCACGTTTCAAGAAGCCTTGAAACTTGGAAGAAAAGCCCTTTTGGCTTACATTCTAATGAAAGTTGAAGAGAAAATTGGAGAAGAGTTTGGAATGAAGCCCGGTGGAGAAATGGAAGAAGCTATTCAAATGGCAGGTTTTCTAAGAATTCCCCTTTATCTGATCGACGAGGATATACAAATAATCATGGGGAAGCTTTTAAAAGCTCCGTTTAGGGAGAAACTCTTTCTTCTAATTGAAAGTGCTTTAGTGTTCTTTCCAATAGTCCCCATTGAGGGAGAGTCAGAAAACATTATGGAAAGCTACAAAATAATGATGCATCGTTTTAAAACAAGATATCCCTATTTGTTTAAAGTTCTAGTAGAGGAAAGGAACGAAATAATGGCAAAACATCTCAAATTTATTGTAGATGAGCTCAAAAAGGCGGGTATCAAAAAGCCTAAAGTAATCGCCGTAGTTGGCCTAGGACATAAAAAAGGAATAGAGAGAATCTTAAATTCATATAAAGAGCAAAAAGATTTATTAAATAAAAAAACAAATCTACACTGGTGATCCTATGGAGAGACAACATCTAAAATGCCCCCTTTGTGGTGGAACCAGCTTTAAGGTCGAAGAAGGCAAACTGGATAGTAAATGGGGCTTCACAGCTCACAGAGTAAGTATTGTGATCTGTGAAACTTGTGGATATGTAATGATGTTCTACAAAGGAAGGACAATATGGGATTTCGATTAGTTTTTCTTCCTCACTCTTAGTAATTTTTGTGGTTATAAGGCTTAATGTATGATGGTTATTTAGAAGAGAATATGTCAAAATTCCTCTCCATGAACTTTAAATACTCTTTTATGTACTATAACGATTGCTATGAAATTAATCGAGGAGGTTCTAGTTATGGATCTAGATCATGACGAAATCTTAGTTCTAAAAACAGTTTTTAAAGGAAAATTAGATGATTTGGATATAAAAATATACCAAGCATTAAGAGAGGATGGGCGAATAAGTGATACCAAAATTGCAGAAAAGCTTGGCATTTCTATAACTACAGTTAGGCGGAGACGATTACGACTCCAAGAGGAGGGAATATTACAAATAATCGGTCTCCTGCTTTTGAGAGCGGCTGATGCTGCATATGCTGATGTCTTGGTTAAATTGAACCAACAAATCCGAATTGAAGAGATCAACGAATTTATTCATGAAGCAATGAAAAATCCCAGAATATACGAAGTAACCATGTATCTTGGAGGAGATTATGACCTTCTGTTAAGATTTTTTGAAACTAATCTTGAGCGACTTAGGTATCATGTGGATAAATTCCTTAGGAATCACAAAGTAGTAGAGAAATACAGTGTTTATCCCGCAATAGGAAGTCCGAAAGCATGGTACAAATCATTTAAATTGAAATTTTAAATCTTCATCTATATTTTTACGCTGGGTAAAAGTAACACCTTAACACATCGAATTTGTCAGGGTTGACCTATAACAAACTGCAAGATTACGCCATATTGTAATGTCAAATTTTAAACAACAATACATAAATATTTATTCTTCTATTTGTCTGTGACAAATCCATTAGGTGATAAAATATGCCTGAGGAAAAAGGCGGAGCATTAATGCGATTTATAAACTGGATAGAAAAAGTAGGCAACAAACTTCCCCATATGTTTTGGATTTTCTTAGGTCTCTGGGTCTTGGTTATCCTGCTCTCAGGTGTTTTGGCAGGAGTATCGGCGATAGATCCAGCGAAAGGCGAAGAAGTCGCAATAGTAAGTCTACTTAATAAGGAAGGGTTATACTGGATTCTAACTAACATAGTCAAAAACTTTGCACAGTTTCCACCACTTGGACTAGTATTAGTCATGATGATGGCAGCAGGGTTTGCCGAAAGGGCAGGTTTTATCCCCGCACTTATGAGAACTCTAACAAAAGTTCCTGACAAATATTTGATTCCTGCTATATTCATTTTGGGAATCTGTGGAAACCTTGCCTCTGATGCTTCTTTAGTAATAATTCCTCCACTTACAGCGGCATTGTTCTATTCCAGAAGAAAAGACCCAATATTTGGACTTATACTTGGATATGCTGCTGCGTCCTCTGGTTTTACAGCAAACTTATTCATAGCAGGAACTGACGTACTACTCTCAGGAATAACTGACGCGGCAGCTAAAATTGTAGACTCCAATTACAATGTATATCCAACTGCAAACTATTACTTTATGGTGGCCTCAACATTCATAATCACTGCTGTTGCCACGATATTCACTGTAAAGTACGCAATGCCAAGATTTGCTAGATGGGAGGAAGAATACGAGCATGCTCAAGTTCCAGAAGAGTATCTAAAACCTATCACCGACTATGAAATGAGAGCTCTAAAGAAGGCCCTTTTGGCCGCAGGCGGATATTTCCTTTTGATGTTACTGCTAACAATAATGCCCAACGGACCACTAAGAGATCCTACCCAAAATACAATAGTGCCTTCTACGTTCCTTAAGGGCATGGTTCCAATCTTGTTCTTGTTCTTCGTAATTGGTGGATATGTTTATGGAAAAAGCGTTGGTACAGTTAAAAGGCCCACCGACATGGTAAATTACATGGCAGATGCTATGAAAACTATGGCATCTTACTTGGTCATAATCTTGCCCATAGCAAACTTTACTTATACCTTCAAGCACACGAACATGGCCTCAGTACTTGCAATAAAGCTTGCAGATTTCCTCAAGTCCGCAGGATTCACTGGTATCGGCCTATTCATATCCATAATCCTAATAGCCACTTTCATAAATCTCTTCATAACAAGTGGATCCACTAAATGGGCATTTTTAGCTCCGGTTCTCGTGCCAATGATGTACTACTTAGGATACACTCCAGAGTGGGCACAATTACTCTACAGACTTGGTGACTCAAGCACCAACTCATTTACCCCATTGTCCCCTTACTTCCCAGTCATCATTGGATATGCAAGTATCTACAAGAAAGATGTGGGAATTGGTACAATAATTTCAAGAACGTTCTTGTACTCTATGCTCTTCCTAGTGACGTGGATCATACTAGCAATAATATGGTATCTTCTAGGATTCCCACTAGGGCCTGGGGCACCAATTAAGTTGTGATCTTTTTTCATTTTTATTTGTCTTTGGAATAATTCAAGAGGAGATGAGACATATGGGGATTGAATCCCGAATTATAGATCTTGCAAAGCAATTAGAACCGTATGTCATTGAGAGAAGAAGAGATTTTCACATGTATCCAGAAGTAAAGTTTGAAGAGACTAGAACTTCTAGTATCGTGGAAGAAGAACTCAAACAGCTTGGGTATAAAGTTCTTAGAACTGCCGAGACAGGCATCATTGGAATTTTAAACGGTGGGAAAGAGGGCAAGACTGTCGCATTGAGGGCTGATATGGATGCTTTGCCGATTCAGGAGGAGAATGATGTCCCTTACAAGTCCAGAATTCCAGGAAAAATGCACGCTTGCGGTCATGACGCACACACAGCAATGCTCCTCGGAGCAGCAAAAATACTGGCTGAAATAAAAGAGCATCTTGGAGGGACTGTGAAATTAATATTCCAACCTGGAGAAGAAGGTGGTGCTGGAGCTAAAAAGATTGTCGAAGAAGGACACTTGGATGACGTAGATGCAATATTTGGCATCCATGTATGGGGCCACCTTCCTTCTGGAACTATCGCCACAAAAGAAGGTCCTATAATGGCATCATCTGACGGCTTTATTATTCGAATAAAAGGAAAAGGCGGACATGCTGCATCACCCCATCTAACAAATGACCCTACAGCCCCTGCTGTAGACATATACAATGCCCTTCAAAAGATTGTCTCAAGAAGTGTTAATCCCTTATCTCCCATAGTTATCACAACTCCCATGATAGAAGCAAGTCATGGATATAACGTAATCCCCGACAGCTTAGAGATTAGAGGGACTTTGCGGACATTTGATATGAACCTTAGAACTAAAATAATAGAGAAAATAGAGAGCATTGTGAAACACTACTCAGCTGCTTGGGATTGTGAAGGAACTCTTGAATTATTTAGAATACCCTATCCTCCAACAATTAATACTCCAGAACTTGCTAAGTTTGTTATGAAAACTGCGCGAGAATTAGGGCCCATTACTAAAGCAGAAATGACTATGGGAGCAGAAGACTTTGCATTTTACTTACAAAAAGTTCCTGGTGCATTTATCTTCCTAGGGATTAGAAATGAGGAAAAAGGAATAATCTATCCCCATCATCATCCTAGATTTGACGTTGATGAGAGTGTACTTTGGAAGGGGTCTGCCCTGTATTCTCTCCTAGCCTACAAGTATCTGAAAGGGGACGAATAACATCTCATACTTAAGAGTATTTCCTGTCCTTTCCCCATTTTATAAATTTCTAAGAGGGGAATATCATGTCTCAAAAAAACAACCAAACTCCGCAAATTGGTTTGGTTGTAAATGGCCCTAATATCCTATCGAAACGATTTAACGTCAGGATTGATGAGATTCCAAATATTTTGAGAAGTCTTGGAAGAATTGTTATAGGGAAAGTCGTTCTTAACCATAACATCGCTCCAAAACTTGTTGAGATTATCATTGACTCTGGTTTGGAGCCAATCATTGTTAATGGGAGAGTTGATGTGGCTGTTGCCGTTGAGACTATGAAAATAATCTACAACCCAAAAATAAATATTCTAGCATTAGGAGTTAGAGATGCACACTTCATGCCTCTTGTCATAGAAGCCAAAAAGATGGGGAAAGAAGTAATTATTATCACTCCAAAAGACGAAATAAGCGATGCACTACAAAATACTGCAGACAGGGTTATAGAGCTTTCAGGAAACCAGTTTCGAGATTGGGTTACAACATCTTCAAAATTAACCTCTCCTTAAACTTTATATTATGAGTCTCCAAGATTTTCTTGGGGTCAAAGATGAGAGAAGAACTCAAACGCATGCTCAAAGTTGAGATCCTAGAGATCGAATACGAACAAGATAAGATAATTGTTTATGTCCCTAAAGACCAAATTAGAATAGCCGTAGGTAGCGGAGGAAGTGCTGTCAAAGCAGCGGAGCTTGTTCTCGGTAAAAAAATTGAAATCCGGGGTAGATGAAAGATGGCATTTGAGTTCAAGAAACAAGAAATAGAAGACCTAGTAATCTCATTCATAGTCCTTACACTTGTTTTTTCCCGTTTTAACATAAAGATAATCCCCTACGTAGCACTGGGTATCTTCACTGCGTTTATCTTTCACGAAATCGCCCATAGACAAGTAGCCAGAAAGTATGGATATTACGCGATTTATAGAAGATGGGATACTGGAATCTTGCTTGCTCTCTTCCTAGGAATTCTTAACAAATTATTGGGACTTAGATTCCTTTTTGTTGCTGTTGGTGCGGTTCAGGTTTATTCTCTATATGCCGGGTGGGAAGATAGAGAAATATATGGAAAAATAAGTCTCGCCGGACCAGTGACAAACATACTGGTAGGAATAATTGCCATAGCCTTATTGAGTTTTGGGAAGCCTTCCGGAGTTGTTGGAGTTTCTCTTTATTACGCTGCTTATATCAATCTATTGCTGGCATTCTTTAATCTCCTCCCAATACCCCCACTGGACGGTTATAAGGTCCTAAAGTGGAATCCTGGTTATTGGGCAGTTGCAATAGGGACTGCTTTTCTCCTTCAATCCCTCCTCTAATTTTTCACCTTTAGTGATACAAAAAGAGAAAAGTTAAAATAGAACGGGCAAATTGAGATATAGAGGTGAAGAAAATGGAGTACAAAATACCTTTCGGTGTCAAACTAGATTTTGAAACTGGGATTATTGAGAATGCAAAGAAAAGTGTTAGGAAGCTCAGTGACATGAAGGGATATTTTATCGATGAAGAGGCACAGAAAAAAATGATTGAAGAAAGCGACCCCGTGGTTTATGAGGTATATGCTATAGAACAGGAAGAGAAGGAAGGAGATTTAAACTTCGCTACAACAGTTCTTTATCCAGGAAAGGTGGGAAAAGAGTTTTTCATGACAAAAGGTCATTATCATTCAAAGATAGACCGAGCAGAAGTTTACTTTGCTCTCAAGGGCAAGGGAGGAATGCTTTTACAAACCCCAGAAGGTGACGCAAAATGGATCCCAATGGAGCCTGGTACAATAGTCTATGTTCCTCCATATTGGGCCCATAGAACAATAAACACTGGAAATGAGCCATTTATCTTTTTAGCCCTCTACCCAGCAGATGCTGGACATGATTATGGAACAATTGCTGAAAAAGGATTTTCTAAAATAGTAATTGAGGAAAACGGGGAAATTGTTGTCAAAGACAACCCCAAATGGCAAGAATAAATCTCTTTTTCACTTTATTTATATTCTTAAGATATCTGGATAAAAAATCCAATAGAAAACGAGCTTTTAGCTATTTGACTCTCCTCATTGGCTTTGACAGGCATTTCTGGAGTAAAAACTAAAAGATTTTTATATGCTTAAAACATAACCCCTACGGTGGTGTTAATGACCTTCGATAAAAAGAGGATAGAGGATATTAAAAAAGCCGAAGAAGAATGGAATGAAAAAACTGTAAAACCTTTCATCGCAAAAAGGCCAGAAAGAAAGGAAAAATTCATGACCGCAGATGGATTTGAGATCAAACGGGTATACACTCCCGCTGATCTTGAGAACTGGGAGTATCTAGAAAAGCTCAACTTCCCTGGCCAATACCCATTCACAAGAGGAGTTTATGCTACGATGTATAGAGGAAGACTATGGACAATGAGACAATACGCTGGTTTTGGAACCGCTGAAGAAAGCAATAAGCGTTACAAATACCTCTTGGAGCAAGGGCAAACTGGTCTAAGCGTCGCTTTTGATTTACCAACACAAATTGGTTATGATTCCGATCACCCCATGGCAGAAGGTGAGGTTGGTAAAGTCGGTGTTGCTATTGATTCTCTCAAGGATATGGAGATACTCTTTGATGGAATTCCCCTAGATAAGGTTTCTACATCAATGACAATTAACGCTACAGCCGCTAATCTCTTAGCCATGTATATTCTTGTGGGTCAAAAACAAGGTGTTTCACAAGATCAACTTAGAGGAACTGTACAAAACGATGTATTAAAGGAATACATCGCCAGAGGAACGTACATCTTCCCACCACAGCCATCTATGAGGCTAACAACAGACATCATAATGTATTGTGCAGAACATGTTCCAAAATGGAACTCAATAAGTATAAGTGGGTACCATATTAGAGAAGCTGGAGCAAATGCAGTTCAAGAAGTTGCCTTCACTCTTGCTGATGGTATTGAGTATGTTAAGGCTGTCATAGCAAGAGGTATGGACGTTGATAAGTTCGCTCCAAGATTGAGCTTCTTCTTCAATGCTCACAACAATTTCCTAGAAGAGATTGCCAAGTTTAGGGCAGCAAGAAGACTGTGGGCCAAGATAATGAAGGAGAAATTTGGAGCCAAGAACCCAAGATCAATGCTCTTGAGATTCCACACCCAAACAGGCGGTTCAACACTCACAGCTCAACAACCAGAAAACAATATAGTTAGAGTTGCCATTCAGGCCCTAGCCGCAGTTTTAGGTGGAACCCAATCCCTCCACACTAATAGTTATGATGAGGCCCTGAGCCTTCCAACAGAAAAGAGCGTTAGAATCGCCTTAAGAACACAACAAATCATTGCATACGAGAGTGGAGTGGTTGATACCATCGACCCACTTGGAGGAAGCTATTACATTGAGTGGCTTACCGATCACATAGAAGAAGAAGCTATGAAGTACATTGAAAAGATTGAAGGCATGGGAGGAATGATGAAGGCCATTGAAAGGGGATACATCCAGAAGGAGATCGCCGACTCAGCTTATAAGTACCAGAGGGAAGTTGAAGAGAAGAAGCGCATTATTGTTGGTGTGAACGAATTTATCGTAGATGAACCACTAGAAGTAGAAATCCTCAAAGTCGATCCAAGCATCAGGGATAAACAGGTAGAGAGATTAAAGAAACTTAGAAGTGAACGCAATAATAAAAAGGTTGAAGAAGCATTGGACGCATTGAGAAAAGCCGCTGAGACCGAAGATGAGAACCTAATGCCATACATAATCGAAGCCCACAAGCACCTTGCAACCCTTGGTGAGGTTACTGACATTCTCAGAGAGGTTTGGGGTGAATACAGGGCCCCATTGATTTTCTGATTCTATCCAATTTTCTTTTCTAAATATATTACAATAGCCAAAAGCACTACTAAGCCTAAAATCAACAGGTAAATTTCTCTCGAAGTTAATTCACTCACTTCTGGCCTTCCCCCAGATACTTTAAAGTGGAGGGTTACGTTTCCCTCCCCAACAACAGCTATGGCAACAAAATCTTCATAACTCCTTATCCCAAACTCCCCTTTTATAGTCCTTCCTCTTCCCTTAAAGACCCCTTTAAAATTAGTAGAGAGTGGGTCAAGATTCTCTTTCTCATTGTTAAGAGTGAAATAATAAGCCCTAAGTTCAACCTGTTTATCTGAATCTAAAGAAACCTCAAGCCGTTGTCCTCTAAGAGACGTTGCATTTATAATAAAAGTTCTCAAGCCCTCACCAAATTCTCTCCTTTTAAGTTCAAAGCTTATATTCTTAGGTTCGTTGAGATACTCAGCCACCAAAAGCACTCCGTCAAAGTAGTTTTCCCCCTCAATCATAATCATGAAGTCGCTCTGGTTAAAGATAAGATAATCACTCCTACCTTTCTCTTGCGTTGAGGAAGCCACAATCTTCCCAGAAGAATCTAAGAGATGGATTCTCAAGTCTTTTCCCTGTCTTATGTATCTCCCATATATTATTGCGATCTTCTCTCCCTTCCAATGTTCAAATACGAATGGAGGCGTTATCTTGTTCCCAACAATCCTATATGGCAAACCTATATGGTGGTATTCACTAGTATAGTTTATCTTTGCAAGCCAGTTATCACCATACACTGGTAAAATCCCAATCCCAGTCACTTCCAACTTAAGGGGAACTTCGATCCCATTTATAGTCACGTTAAATAGGATTGGCTCATTAAGTGCAAAACCTTGGGGAAGGTTAGGAAGCTTTAGGACGAGACTCACCTGTGCACTTTGAACCACATCAAGTTCTTTAACCTGAGTATCATCATAATAGAAGTATGCTTTTATTGAATCTGGCAACCCCTCAACACCAAGCACAACCTTCTCATTTCCTGCTATAACAATTGCATAACTTGTCGTTCCTCCTAAAATTCCCCTGGCATAAGAATTTACTGCTTTCACATTGAGTTTAGTTTTTAGTGAGATTGGAAAAGCGACAGAGTAAGTTGGAGAAACTACACTAAGAGTCAAAATCTGAACATCTTCTGGAACAACAAACTCTAAGAGGACTTCTTCATTAGGGCCTATTTTCACATCTCTGTAGTAAGGTTCACTTATTATTACTCCATTTTGGTAAACAGTAGCTTTTCCAGAAAATGCAGTTTTTCCTTCGTTTTTAAGCCAGATGTAGAGTGTATCTCCTTCCTTTGTCACATTCACTAACGAAATAGCAGGAGACTCAAAATAAAAGCTTTCTTGTTTTATGATGCTGTAATCTACAACTATTGTCCCCTGAGTAACGTCTGTTTCAAAGGTTACCTCCCTTTCCTCTTTTGATTCAAGGAGAACTTCTTTTCTGTCAAAGGTCATGCCACTAAAGAGAAGCTTAACTGTGACATTAATGGGATCCCCATGATTTTTGAGGAGAATGTGAAGCTTGTCGTCTCTCCAAATTCTCTCTATTGTCACAAGCTCATCAAAAGAAGGAATCGTTAGGCTCTTCGAAATTTTTGCATTTTTTAACGTGAATGTCAGCTGAGTGTAAGAAGGCTTTATTTTTAAGATAATATCTTTATTCGGCTTTAAGTATAGCTTCTTTTCTGTCACAGTTACTCCTTGAGTTGAAACAATGAGAGTGTCGTCAATCTCATAGTAGCCAGTGTTCGTGATTTTTACCTTTATATACGCATCAAAAGACTCAAGAAGAGTGACCTCAAAGTCCTTCCTCTTCACTACCTCAAGATTGGAGTAGTTTCCTAAGATATGGAGCTTGAGAGTGAGAGTATCCATATCTACGCTTCCCACAGTATAGTTCACACCATTGAAGAAAACGCTCTCTCCAAACTGCAAAGCCTTAAGGATACTCTCATTCCCTCTTTCCAAGGTCAGAAAAACTAGGCCAGGATTGTTTTGAGCAACGTCGAAAGTCACAGTGGTGTTATCCACTATCAATACCTCATCTATTCCAAGCTCAACAGAAAGAGCAAAGGCGTTTCCAACAAACAAAAGGAAAATAAACATTGATAAAAATCTTTTCATGGTTCATCCCTCATACTCTCTTCTATATAACCCTAATAAGGTGAAAATTAAGCTAAGTAAGATAACGCCGAGGAAAAACATCCCACTCATATTTGGATCACCCTTATAAGCGTCTAAACCAGTGTTGAGTGTAAATCCTTTCTTTAGAAGAACTCCTATTTGATAACTCAAGTTAAAGCGCTCAGGATTATCAAAGAATGGCAATTGGGGAAGTATGAACTGAGCTGTAAACACTAGTCCAAAGCTTGCTAATGAAGCATAGAGAGGTCTTGAGAGAATTACTGAAAGCAGCATTGAAACTCCTCCCAAACTTCCAAGTACAAGAATCGTGATCACAAGAACAAACAGAAAATCATCAAAAGTTGCAGTAAATCCTTCAAAACCCGCTTTATAGAGAAGAACCATGTAGATTTGCATAACCAAATAGGGAATCCCAAATATCAATGCCACTGCTGTTATACCAGAAAAGAACTTGCCGAGTACTATTTCACTTTTCTTTATTGGTTTTACTAAGAGTATTCTTATTGTCCCCCTATCTATTTCACTCGCCAGCAAATCGCTCATAATGATTATTACCACAAGCTGGCCTATTACACTTGCCCAGAAGTTTATCAAAAATTGAGAAATATTTATCTGAAATGAGATCTCCAAGGCCTTTGCACCATATTCCGTTATCTCTTCATGGGTAAAGAAATAAACTATCACGGGAAGAAGCATTAACGCAAGCATTACTTTTAGTCTTCTAGACTTCAAAAGTCTGTAAACTTCGTTTTGGTAAAGAACACTAATCACTTGCCTCACCTATGCCGAACTTTTCCATGAGAATTCTTTCAAGAGGGCTTGTATGAGGCCTGAAAAGCTTTAAGCGAATGCCCTGGGAGGTTAGGTATTTTGGAAACTGGAGGAAAAGCTCATCCAAAAACCTTGGGTCTACTTGAACTCGTATAATCCCCTCCTCTTCCCAAACCTCTCTTACGTAGGGCTTTTCTTTTAAAAAGTTGAGTGCAAAAGCGTTGTTAGAAGTTGCAATGTCATAATCATTCTCTTCTATTTGCGTGAGATCTCGTATCCTTCCCTGAGCAATAAGCCTACCTTGATTGATGAGGCCAACATAGTTGCACATCTTTTCCACTTCACTTACTATATGAGAGCTAACAAAAATTGTCTTCCCTTCTTTTGCGAGGGATATGATTTTTCCAATAAACTCTATTCTTCCGAGAGGATCCAGATTTGCCGTTGGTTCATCCAATATTAAAAGTTCGGGATTACCAATCAAAGCAGAAGCAAAAGCTACTCTCTGCTTCTGGCCCGAAGATAACTCTTTTATTTTGTTTAATGCTAGTTTTCCAACACCCACATAGCTCATCAGTTCCTTTGCTTGCTCTATTGCTTTCTCTTTTTTTATACCAGAAAGTCTGCCCATATATATGAGAAAGTCAAAAATTGTCATGTCCTCATATGCTATTGGAACTTCAGGCATATAACCTACACTTTTCATGATTTCAACCCTTTTTTGGGGCATCTCAAGCCCAAAGATCTTTATTTCTCCATATGTCGGCCTCAAAGATGCAGTAAGCATTTTTATTGTGGTTGTTTTTCCTGCTCCAT
>NZ_JXCG01000013.1 GCF_001317345.1 Thermococcus sp. EP1
TGGCTGAGTTGCCAATTGCCCCAATTGATAGATTGATTAGAAAGGCTGGTGCTGAGAGAGTTAGCGAAGATGCCGCCAAAGTACTTGCCGAATACCTCGAAGAGTACGCAGTTGAGCTCGCTAAGAAGTCAGTCGAGTTTGCTAGACACGCTGGCAGAAAGACAGTCAAAGCAGAAGACATCAAACTCGCTATCAAAGCTTGATGGCCTTTCTCTCTTTTGTCTTTTATATTATAATTATGGATATCTCCACTGGGTCTCCCATGGCTTAAATATTCTAAAACTGAATCTTTCATGTGTGATTTCTCCCACGAGAAACGTTGGATCACTCATTCTGGGAATAGTAGGAGAACCAGGATTAAGAAGAACCACTTCTTTTCCCATATATTCATATCTCTTATAAAAGAATCTATGAGTATGGCCAAAAATAAGGATATCCACTCCCATTTCCAAAGCCTTATATTTTAATGTCTGCTCGTCTAAACTTAAAAACCGATGACCATGTAAGAGCCCAATTCTAAGTCCCTCAATCTCCAAAACCTTCTCTTCAGGCAAAAAAGGCTTGTCAAGGTTACCTCTTACTGCAATGATTGGTGCAATCTCTTCAAAACGCTCTAGAAGTTCTGGGGCCGTTAAATCCCCAGCATGCAGAATCAATTCCACTTTCTCATCTTTAAAAACATTAAAAAGTAAATCGGGCAGATAAGAGGTTTTGTCTGGATAATGCGTGTCACTTAGTATGCCTACTTTCACAGTTGCTCCCCAACACTCTACGTGGGTATCCTTATATTAAGTTTATCCACTAATTCTTTGTATCTATTCCTCACCGTTACTTCTGTAACTCTAGCAACTTCCGCGACTTCCCTTTGAGTCATCTTCTCTCCCTCAAGAAGACTAGCGATGTATATTGCAGCTGCAGCTATTCCTGTAGGGCCTTTTCCACTAGTAAGACCCCTTTCAATCGCCATATTGACTATTTTTATTGCTCTTCTCTTCGTCTTTTCACGAACTCCAAGCTGATCCCCAAACCTCACAACGTAATCTACTGGATTGGTAGGTCTAAGCTTCAGGTTTAACTCCCGAACTAAGTATCTATAGCTACGGCCAATCTCTTTTTTGTCTACTTTTGAAACATCCTCTATCTCATCAAGAGTTCTAGGAGCATTGGCTACTCTACATGCAGCATATAAACAAGCTGAAACCATGCCCTCTATAGATCTTCCTCGAACTAGTCTGTTAATAACCGCTTTTCTATAAAGAACGGCTGCAATCTCTCGTATATTCCTAGGGAGTCCAAGCTGAGACCCCATTCTATCAAGTTCACTTAGGGCAAATGCCAGATTCCTATCTATAGCATCACTTATCCTCATTCTCCTTTGCCACATTCTCAATCTATACATCTTGGCCCTAGTACTGCCCGAGATATCATTTCCATGAATATCCTTGTTTCTCCAATCTATGTCTGTTGAAAGACCCTTATCATGGAGCATTACAGTCTCAGGAGCTCCAACTCTAGAACGCTTTTCTCTCTGCCCAGGTTCAAATGCTCTCCATTCAGGACCAAGATCCATTATTTCCTCATCCAACACATACCCACATTGAGAACAAACGATTTCCGCCCTGCTTGGATCGTAAATCAAATTTTCCGAACCACAGATTGGACATCTTTTAATACCTCCAAGTTGAGTCAAAAACTCTCACCCCCTCTTTTGGGGGGCAGGGCGACGTTTACTTACTCTTTTTACTTTTTTTGACTTTCTAGAACCAGAAGAGGATCTCTTCCTTTTTCTTTCATCAATATAAAGAATTTCTCCAATATACCTTTCTGGATCTTTGACACGTGGTTTTATAGCTACATATGGAGCAGTGACAGGACCAAAAACATCTTTAACTACCCCAATAAGTTGAAGGTTTTTATCTACTACCGGATCATTTAACACCGGTATGAATGTTGAGCGAAGTATCAAGAAGCCCTGTTTCGCATAATGAGAAACCTTGCCCAAACGCCTCATAGCCCCACCCCAATCGAAAACCTTTTAAATATATTTACTTTTTCCCTTTTAAACCTTTCTACTTACTACTTAATGTAGTCAAATTTGCGGGAAAACTTTTTAAACATTAGGTACCTTTCCAGTAGAATTTTATATTATGATGTGGCAGATTGAGACAAGTATACACTCTTCCGTTTCCTTTAAAGGATAAGCTTTTAAAGTGGTGTATATTTTACCTACTAATGGTTTCTAAAACATGGAGGGGGGTGACTCCATGCCATTGATTGAAGAAGTTGCACCCCACAGATTCGAGAGGATAGGGAGCCATTCACACATTCATGGCCTTGGGTTAGATGAGACAGGGAAAGCGAGATTTATAGGGGATGGCATGGTAGGGCAAACAAAAGCCAGGGAAGCTGCGGGAATTGCAGTGAAACTCATAAAAAAGGGGAAACTAGCAGGAAAGGGAATCTTATTAGTTGGACCAACAGGTAGCGGAAAAACTGCCATTGCAATGGGGATCGCAAAGGAACTTGGAGAAGACGTCCCATTCGTTCAGATTTCAGGAAGTGAAATTTATTCAGCGGAAATTAAAAAGACAGAATTTCTAAAACAAGCATTAAGAAGGGCCATTGGAGTCAGAATAAGCGAGGAAAGAAGAGTCTATGAAGGAAAAGTAGAAAGAATCCAAATTAATAAGACTAAGCATCCATTCAATCCATACGTGGAAATTCCAGAATCTGTAAAAATCACTCTCAAGACTAAAGATGATGAGAAAACTATCAGGGCAGGGCGAGAAATAGCATATCAGCTCTTGGAAATGGGAATTGAGGAGGATGATGTAATCCAATTGGATGCCGAAACCGGCAAAGTTTCAAAACTAGGGACAACAAAAGGAGAAGAGGGCCTGTTCTTTAAAAAAATAGTAGAGATTCCTAGTGGGCCTGTTCTTAAGATAAAGGAGTTCACGTACACAGTTACTTTACATGACTTAGATTTAGTTAACAGTCGTGCAGGAGGAATATTTAGCATATTTTTCGGCGGAGGTCTAGAAATTACAGATGAAATAAGAGAAAAAGTTGATGAGACCGTGAAGCAATGGATAGAAGAAGGGAAGGCCACGCTTGTTCCTGGTGTGCTCTTCATAGATGAGTGCCACATGCTAGATATTGAAGCATTTTCATTTCTAGCACGAGCCATGGAGAATGAACTGGCTCCCATCCTAATTCTGGCAACTAACAGAGGAATAACAAAAATAAGAGGAACTGACCTAGAAGCCCCCCACGGAATCCCAATAGACATGTTGGATAGGTTACTGATAATAAACACAGAACCCTATAGAAGAGATGCAATTAAAGAGATTATAAAGATAAGAGCCAAAGAAGAAGGAATTGAAATCTCAGAGGACGCTATAGAGTATCTCGCAGAACTAGGAGAAAAGACAAGTTTAAGATATGCAGTACAACTTTTGGCACCTGCAAGTGTTCTGGCAGGAAAAGAGAAGGTTAGTAGAGAACATGTAGAAAAAGCAAAAGAGTATTTCTCGGATGTAAAAAGAAGTACTGAATATGTCAAACAGCTCGAAGGAATGCTCCAATGAGTCTCTTTTTTTATAATTCTTCTTAAAGTTTAACCCTTTTTAAAGCCCCCTTCAAGTTTAATCATAAATCTGCTCAACAAAGCATATATACTCCCTTCCATAACTTATAGAATGCATTTCCTTTGCATCTACTGGTTCCGGTGGAAACCTTTTTAAAAGATGTTAAAATTATAGGGATAAAATATAACAATAAAGATAACAATTATGCACAGAAATGTGCTATAATAATCATATAAACATTAAAAATAGGTCAAATTGACAAACATCAATACATTTCCGATGGAGGTAACAAAAATGCTACAGGAAGGACAAACTGATCTCAATTCACTTTTTGAAAAATATATGCACAATGAAAGAATATTTAAAAATAAAGATGTATTGCGGCATAGTTATACACCTAAAGAACTCCCACATAGACGAGAACAAATAGAAACTCTTGTACACATCTTAGTCCCAGTCTTACGGGGAGAAACTCCTTCTAACATTTTTGTATATGGAAAAACGGGGACTGGAAAAACTGTTACTGTGAGATACGTAACAGATGATTTGATGAAGATATCCCAAAAGTACAACATACCTGTAGACGTTATTTACCTTAACTGTGAGATAGTGGATACCCAATATAGGGTGTTAGCCAATATAGTCAACCATTTTAAAGACGAAAGCAAGATAGAAGTTCCTCTTGTTGGATGGCCCACCGACGAGGTCTATACACAGCTGAAAAAAGTTGTTGACATGAAAGAGCGTTTTGTAATAATAGTTCTAGACGAGATAGACAAACTCGTTAAGAAAAGCGGTGACGATATTCTCTATAGCCTCACAAGAATAAATACCGAACTCAACAAAGCAAAAGTGAGTATTATAGGGATTTCCAACGATCTACGGTTTAAGGAATATCTAGACCCAAGAGTACTGTCAAGCCTAAGTGAGGAGGAGGTAGTATTCCCCCCTTATGACGCCAATCAACTTAGAGATATTCTAATGCAAAGAGCACAAGAAGCATTTTATGATGGAGTTTTGGATGATGCGGTTGTTCCTCTCTGTGCCGCTCTAGCGGCTAGAGAGCATGGGGATGCAAGAAGAGCCCTTGACCTACTTAGAGTTAGTGGGGAGATAGCGGAAAGAGAAATGTCCCCCAAAGTCACTGAGAGACATGTGTGGAAAGCCCAAGAAAAGATAGAACAAGATACCATGGAAGAAGTCATCAAAACTTTACCGTTGCATTCAAAAATCCTCCTGTACGCCATAGTTTTACTTGACGAAAATGGAGAACTACCGGCAAACACTGGAGATGTATATTCCGTATACAAAGACCTCTGTGATTATCTTGACCTAGAGCCCTTAACACAAAGAAGAATAAGCGACTTAATAAATGAACTTGACATGCTAGGCATAGTAAATGCCAAGGTCGTGAGCAAAGGTAGGTATGGGAGGACAAAGGAGATAAGGCTCAACGTAACACCTTATAAAGTTAAAAACATATACCGCTTTGAAGAAACATTGAGGCCATTAATCTCAGTGAGCATGCTTAAGCAGAGGAGGTTATTTTATGGATGAACTGGTGAGGGGGTTAATATCAAACAACTACCTAATAACTCCCCCAGCATATTTTCTTTTATCTGAATACTATAAAAAAGAGTTTAACCTTCCTGAACTCATAAAATTTGCAAAAGCAAAAGGAACGTTTATAATTGATGAAATAACGGCCGAGGAGTTTCTGAAGTCTAAGGAAATAATTACTGCTCCAAGTCATTTAGAGAAGTTTCTATCTACTAAAGAGAAACCCAAAGAAGCTGGAGAGGTTCAAGAAAAAACTACAAGAAAGCTTGAAGAAACTGCATATGAAGTTTCAAAAACTCCAAGTGGCCCTATTGAGGCCAAAAGTGTAAGTACAGATATGGAGGAAGTCATTGAAACATCATTTCCTTCTGAAGAAAGTGAAGTTACAGAAGAATCTAGAAGTCTCGAAGAAACAATGCTTCCTGAGACCGTAGAAGAAGTTGAGGAAATATCAACAGAGATCGAGGAACCCCAAGAAATCACAGAAACCTTTGAAAGCGAGAGTAATGGGGAAGAAAATGGAGAAACAAAAAGAAAAATTATCTTTGAAGAATATGGTGTGCCTATAGTTGTCGAGGAAGAAGAGATTCCAGAAGAGAAAAAAGCCTATTCTGTTTATGATGATTTCAAAGTTTCTCCAAAGGAAGGGTTTGAATTCCTAGCGAAGTCAATAAAATCTGAGTTTAATATTAAATTTGATGTACGAAAAGTTAAGATCACACCCCCAAAGGCTAAAAGCGGGACTACTAAAGAAGGAGAGATTATAGTAAAAGTTTATGAGAACTATTTTAAAAGTAGGTTAAAAAAGATGAGAAAAATTCTTCGTGAGAACCCTGAAGTTTCGGGAGTTATTGATATTGGAAAGCTTAGCTACATCAATCCAGAGGGAGATATCACAATAATCGGCCTTATAAACTCAAAAAGAGAAACACGAAACGGATACATGTTTGAAGTGGAAGACAACACTGGAATAATAAAAGTATTTATCGGAAGAGATAAAGAAGATTATGCAAAGGCTTTTGAGATAGTACCCGATAGTGTCATTGCATTTAAAGGAAGATACTCAAATAGAGGCATCTTCTTTGCAGACAGGATTTACTTGCCTGACGTCCCACTCTACAAAAAAGAGAAACCTCCTCTAGAAGAGAAGGTATATGCCGTTCTAATAAGTGACATTCACGTAGGTAGCAACGAGTTCTGTGAAAAGGCATTTATGAAATTTATAGAATGGCTTAATGGACATGTGAACAGCAAAGCAGAAGAAGAAATAGTCAGCAGGATAAAATACCTCATAATAGCTGGAGACGTAGTTGATGGAATCGGTATATACCCAGGTCAGTATAACGAGCTTAATATTCCTGATATTTTTGATCAATACGAGGCTCTTGCAAATCTTCTTTCAAATGTTCCTGAACATATCACGATGTTTATAGGACCCGGAAATCACGATGCTGCAAGAACTGCTTTGCCTCAACCGGAATTCTATAAAGAGTACGCAAAGCCTCTTTATGAATTAAAAAATGCCATTATAATAAGCAACCCAGCAGTAATTGATCTTCATGGTAGAGAATTTTTGATAGTTCACGGTAGGGGAATAGAAGATATCGTTAGCCATATTCCTAATATGAGCCATCACCACCCGGTAAAACCCATGCTAGAACTCCTAAAACTTAGACACGTTGCACCCACCTTCGGGGCAAAAGTTCCTATAGCTCCTGATTCCGAGGATCTACTTGTGATTGAAAGTGTTCCAGACTTAGTACAAATGGGCCACGTTCACGTTCTTGATTACCAAATCTATAGAGGAGTATTCCTAATAAATTCTGGAACATGGCAAGCTCAAACTGAGTTCCAGAAAATGGTTAACATAGTTCCCACACCAGCAAAAGTGCCAATCATCGATGTAGAAACCGCCAGGCTAAGAATGATAGTTGATTTTACTAAATGGTGTGACGTTTGAGGTGAAATAATATGGAAATTTACAGTGAGGATATGAAAAAATACTTTGACTCTTTGCAGAGAGAGATTAATAAAGCCTATGAAATAGCTCAAAAAGCCCGTTCTCAGGGGAGAGACCCCTCAAAAGAGATTGAAGTTCCCCAAGCAACGGATATGGCTGGAAGAGTTGAGAGTCTTGTAGGGCCTAAAGGAGTTGCGGAGAGAATAAGAACACTTGTAAAAGAATATGGAAAAGAACTTGCTGCTTTGAAAATTGTTGATGAGATAATAGAAGGGAGATTTGGAAAGTTTGAGAGTAAAGAAAAACTTGCTGATCAGTCCGTTAGAACAGCCTTGGCTATTCTCACAGAGGGTATTGTTTCTGCACCACTAGAGGGAATCGCAGATGTTAAAATAAAGAAAAATCCCGATGGCACAGAGTACCTTGCTATTTATTATGCAGGACCTATTAGAAGTAGTGGCGGTACTGCCCAAGCTCTTAGTGTTCTTGTTGGAGATTATGTTAGGAAAAAACTTGGCCTAGATAGATTCAAACCTACTGAAGAGCACATTGAGAGGTATGTAGAGGAAATAGACCTATATCACAGAGCTGTTACAAGACTTCAATATCATCCCTCAGCAGACGAAGTCCGTCTGGCAGTTAGAAACATACCAATAGAGATAACTGGAGAAACTACCGACAATGTTGAAGTTAGCCACAGAAACGTTCCAGGAGTCGAAACAAACTACCTAAGGGGAGGTGCAATTTTAGTTATTGCAGAAGGTGTCCTCCAGAAAGCAAAAAAATTAATCAAATACATTGACAAAATGGGGATAGAAGGATGGGAATGGCTAAAAGAATCTGTAGAAGCAAAAGAGAAGGGTAAAACTGAAAATAAAGAAGAAAAAAACACAAGCGATGAAAAAACAGAACAACACTTGGAAGAAACAAATGTAAAAATCAAGAAAGGCTTCTATTATGAACTTTACGAGAAATTTAAAGCAAACATAGCGCCAAATACAAAATATACAAAAGAGATTATTGGAGGAAGACCATTATTTGCAGAACCTTCCACCAATGGAGGCTTTAGGCTCCGGTATGGCAGAAGCAGGGTAAGTGGATTTGCAACCTGGTCCGTAAATCCCGCAGTCATGATAATGGTAGACGAATTCCTAGCAGTAGGGACCCAAATGAAAACAGAGAGACCTGGAAAAGGTTCTATTGCCACACCTGCGAGTACAATCGAGGGGCCTATAGTTAAGTTAAAGAATGGAAGCGTCGTACGAGTTGATGATTATTACAAAGCCCTAGAGCTTAAAGATCAAGTAGAGGAGATACTCTATCTGGGTGATGCTCTTATAGCCTTTGGAGATTTTGTTGAGAACAATCAAACACTTTTACCTGCCAACTATGTTGAAGAGTGGTGGATACAGGAGTTTGTAGAGGCAGTTAACAAAATTTATGAGGTTGAACTGAAACCCTTCCAAGAGAACGATAAAGAGATGGTAGAAGAAGCGGCCGATTATTTAGATCTTGATCCTAACTTCTTAGCAAAACTTCTTTATGACCCCCTTAGAACCAAACCTTCTATTGAAGAAGCTATTCATCTCTCACGCATATTAAGAATACCCCTACACCCATATTATACTCTTTACTGGAACACGCTCACCGTGGAAGAACTGATAAGACTTCAAAACGCACTGGTAAATGCCACCATTGAGTGGGATGAGTATAGGGGTCTTAAATATGCAAGAAAACTTGAAATAAGCCTCCAATCTCTAGGTAATGCAAAACGTTATTTAGAACTTCTTGGAGTAGAGCACAAAGTAGAAGGAGATACTGTAATTGTTGAATATCCTTGGGCCGCTGCACTTCTAACACCTTTGACAAATTTGGAGAAAAAACTTGAGTTTAAGGAATTTTACACTCCAATCGACCTCATAAATGAGATAAGTGAGATTAAGCTGAGAGATAGAGGGATAAGCTGGATAGGTGCGAGAATGGGAAGACCCGAAAAGGCAAAGGAGAGAAAAATGAAACCCCCTGTTCATGTTCTTTTCCCAATTGGTCTAGCTGGGGGAAATTCAAGAGACATCTACAAGGCCGCTCAAGAAGGCAAAACATCCGAAGTAGAAATTGCCCACTTTAAGTGCACCAACTGTGGCCATGTGGATATCTTCCCCCGTTGCCCCCAATGTGGGAGTGATGCAAAGCTTCTCTATCACTGTCCCAAGTGTGGCTTTGAATCTATCTTAGATACTACCTGTCCAAAGTGTGACATAGAAATGAAAGCATACAAAAAGAGAAGGATAAACCCATCAGAACTCTTAAATCAAGCAATGAAAAATGTTGGAATCTATACCCTCGATAAGCTCAAAGGCGTAATGGGTATGAGCTCTGCTCATAAGATACCAGAGCCCCTTGAAAAGGGGATACTACGGGCCAGAAATGATGTATATGTATTCAAAGATGGAACAATAAGATTTGATGCGACAGATGCACCTATAACTCACTTTAAACCCAAAGAAATAGGAGTCAGTGTAGAGAGACTCCAAGAATTGGGTTATACTTATGACTTTGAAGGAAAACCCCTTGTAAGCGAAGATCAAATCCTTGAACTTAAAGTTCAGGACATAATCCTCTCAAAGGAAGCTGGAAAATATCTTGTTAGAGTTGCTAGGTTTATAGATGATCTTCTTGAGAAGTTTTATGGTTTACCAAGATTTTACAACGTTGAAAAAATGGAAGATCTAGTAGGTCATCTCGTTATAGGTTTAGCCCCCCACACCTCGGCTGGGATTATAGGAAGGATTATTGGTTTTGTTGATGCTCTAGTAGGTTATGCTCATCCGTATTATCACGCAGCGAAAAGGAGAAACTGCGACGGTGATGAGGATAGTGTTATGCTTTTACTCGATGCATTGCTCAATTTCAGTAAATACTATCTCCCAGAGAAACGCGGTGGAAAAATGGATGCTCCATTGGTCGTTACTACACGACTTGATCCAAGAGAGGTGGATAGTGAAGTTCATAACATGGACATAGCCAGATACTATCCACTCGAATTTTATAATGCTACTTACGAACTCAAATCCCCCAAAGAGCTAACTGGAACTATAGAACGAGTAGAAGATCGCTTAGGAAAGCCTGAGATGTATGAAGGACTAAAATTCACTCATGATACAGACGATATAGCTCTTGGTCCAAAGATGAGTCTCTATAAGCAATTGGGAGATATGGTCGACAAAGTTAGTCGACAACTAGCTTTGGCCGAAAGGATAAGGGCTGTTAATGAACATCACGTCGCAGAGACCATAATAAACTCCCACATAGTGCCCGATTTAAGAGGAAACCTTAGGAGCTTCACAAGACAAGAATTCAGATGTGTAAAGTGCAATACTAAGTATAGAAGGCCCCCATTAAGTGGTAAATGTACAAAATGTGGAGGCAAAATAGTTCTAACTGTCTCAAAGGGAGCTATCGAAAAGTATTTGCCCACTGCAAAAATGTTAGTTACAAAATACAGTGTTATTGATTATACAAGGCAAAGAATTTGTCTTACTGAAAAGGACATTAAAATATTGTTCCAAAATGTCTTTCCAGAGACTCAAAGAACTCTCTTAGCCCTAAGCCATAAGGACATATGTGAGAGAATGATAGCTAAGAGAACTGGAAGAGCTGTGAAAAATAATGGGTATCTTGATGAACTTAGAGAAAATGGAAAATACAAAAGAGCCGAAAAAGAACAATCAGCATTCAAGTCTCAAGCGCCTAGAAGTGATAAAAAGGAAATTAAAAAGCCCAAAAAGAAAAAAGAAGGAAAGAAAGTAATTAGCCTGGAAGACTTCTTCTCCTAGAACCTTTAATTTTTCTCCACTTAACAAAAAAGATAAATAGTTGAACCACACTATCTTCTTTGATAGGGATGAAATTAGTACCAAGTGTGGCTTACCTTAGAATCCAGAAGCAGTTTTATGTAGGGTACTCTATGGCCCTAGCTGGTTGGGTAGGTGAACATCTGATTATTCGTAAATCTATTCCAAAACCTTCTTTTATGGAAAGGGCCTTGAAGAAGTTAGGATTTTCTCTTGCAGGTGAAGATATCGATGATGATAATTATACATATTTCTTTAAAAGAAAAGATATCGGAATCTCGGCTTATTTTGAACCCTCAAATGACCTTCTATTCCTCCAAGTGTATCCCTTCAAAAAGAGGATCGGCTCTGGTGTAAGCGTTAGAGCACAGTACATTGAATTTTATGATCAGTTTGTGGTCTCTATCGAGCCTGCTCAAAAACTTCCTCCTGGAATCAAGAGCATAGGCGTTAATCCTCTTATACTTGAGGATTATTACCCGATCTCTACTCCCTACTGGGGAATGGTGCATGAGGACTGGGAAAGTGATTTAAAAATGCTTGTTATGAGGGACGAAGTCTTCAATGATCTTGAAAGAAATGAGTATAGATGCCCTATATGCTTTTCTGAGCTTATGATAGAGGATGGGTATTTGAAGTGTCACACCTGCGGATTTGTTTATGCAGGCGAAAGTGAGTTTGATAGAGTATTATCAAGATTCTCATTGGCCCTTGGGGAAGAGGAAATTATATTTTAGCTTTTCTTCTGGAGTAAAATTTATAAATACAACCATAAACTACACAATGGGCACAGCCCCGTGGTGTAGCGGCCAAGCATACGGGACTTTGGATCCCGTGACCGGGGTTCGAATCCCCGCGGGGCTACCATACAACCCTCGGGCTCCAGATATTCCAATTCTCTAACACGTTTTCAAACAATTTTTAGGTGTTTCTTAGTAGCTCCCTCACTCTTAGATGAACACTGTAAAAAGTTAGAAGAATAGTGTCACTCTTCGTGAGTGTATTAAAAAGAAAAAAACACTAAGCGTGATGCTGATAAATCACATAGGTATCTCCGTCGTCGTATATCTCCTGAGGAGCAACACCCCAGAGATATTTCTCCGAGAATCTTGGATATTTATCTATATCGACACCCGCTGTGAAGTATGCAGCCCAGACCAGCTCAGAGCAATAATAACTCCATCCATAAACTTGTTTTGTCCACAACCTATAGTCATAGGGTTTTCCAATCTGAGCAAGAGCAAAAATAACCGCCCTTTTTCTTACACTGTCTGTGGTTCTCACCCTTAAGAGGGCCACTTCATCATACCTCTGTAAGTACTCCGAGAGCTTAATCACTCTAACTCCGGTAAACCAAGCCTCAACCACCATCCACTCTCCTACTTTATCATTGTAATATGCTACCATGCTAGCGTGTGTCCAGTAACCCGGAATCAGCCAATCGCTAGTAGGACTATGTCCTATGAGGATGTCTCCTACAATGACATCAGAGGGATAAGGGTGTTCGTAGTTCTCTTCCCCACCACTGAGAGCTAGCACTGGAGTGGAGAGTGCCAAAATCACAGATACCACAAAGAGAACAGCTTTTTTCATGTTCATCCCCCCAAGTTTTCACAGGCTTGTTAAACCTCAAACATTAAAAACCTTTGCATTTTTCAGAAAAAATTTTAATAATAACAATTTTTTATGAGAGTACTATAAACAAAATCCAAATTACATAGAATAATTTTTGCTTAAATTTAGAGTTATGTATACCCCATGAGAAAGCCCTTGTAAACTCATTATAATCCAATGCATAAAATCTTCTCTACATTCCCGCTTAAATTTATTAACCGCAAGTCCACTAATTATTCTCTGGTGGCAGAAATGATCAAGCTAGTATCTTTTGATGTGTGGAATACTCTTTTGGATATCACCATTATGATTAAAGCTCTCGGAAAAGCACTTTCAGAACTGTTAAACTTGCCTGAAGAGGAAGTGATAGAAAAGATAATCAAGACACGGGAAGAAATCAAAAAAATAAGAAAAGAGAAGAGTGGAAACCCAGAAAGAGCCCTCGAAGAGAGCCAGGAACTTTTAGCTAATGCCCTTAAAGTGGATGTTGAAATAATAAAAAGAGCAGTGGCAAAAGCCACTTTGAACGTCAGTTATGAAATAGTTCTCCCAGGAGTTAAAGAAACCCTAAAAGAACTCCATAGGAAATATATAATCATCACTACAGGGAATGTCATGTTCTGGCCTTCAGCTTATACACGCTTAATTTTAGAGAGATTTGCTCTAGCCGACTATATAACAAAGCAATTCTATTCAGACGAGCTCAAAGCTTATAAACCTATGAAAGAGCTCTTCTTAAAACCCCTTGAATATTTCAATGTTTCCCCAGAGGAAGCCCTTCACATAGGCGACACAAAGCCAGAGGACTTTGAAGGGGCCCTTAATGCAGGTCTTTATGCATGTTGGATAAACAAAGACGCAGAAAAGGTTGAACGAATTCACGAAAGAGGATTCATGGTTAAAAACATTGAAGATCTTTTAGGAATTCTGTCCTCGTTCTAATTTTTAAAATTTTAAATAAAAAGAGAGATTAAAACTTTATGCCGCCCATGATAAGAGCCATGGCTGCCTTTTGTGCATGCAATCTGTTTTCTGCTTCATCCCAAACAACACTGTTTGGAGAGTCCACTACGTCGTCAGTAACTTCTTCTCCCCTGTGAGCTGGGAGACAGTGCATAAAGATGTAGTCTGGCTTTGCATGCTTAACAAGGTCTTTGTTAACTTGGAACGGAGCAAATATCTTCCTTCTTTGCTCTGCCTCAGCTTCTTGGCCCATTGAGGCCCAAACGTCGGTGTAGATCACATCAGCATCCTTAACAGCTTGTATTGGATCATGCAAGAGCTCGAAGCTTCCCCCGCTCTCTGCAGCATTTTGCTCTGCCCACTTAATGACCTTTGCATCGGGTTCATAGCCCTCAGGTGTTGCTACAACAACATTGGCCCCCAACTTTGTTCCAGCAATCATGAGAGAGTGAGCAACGTTATTTCCATCACCAACATAGACTACCTTTAATCCTTCAATCTTACCCTTCTTCTCTTTAATCGTCATGTAGTCAGCTAAGGCCTGACATGGATGTGAAAAGTCGCTTAAACCATTTATAACCGGCACACTTGCATACTTCGCCAAGTCTACGACATCCTGATGATCAAAAACCCTAGCCATTATACCATCCACATACCTGCTCAATACTCTTGCAGTATCCGCTATTGTCTCTCCTCTTCTCAATTGGAGATCTTGGGCATTCAAATACAACCCATAGCCACCAAGCTGATAAATACCAACTTCAAAGCTTATCCTTGTTCTTGTCGATGGCTTTTGGAAAATCATAGCTAACGTTTTACCCTCAAGAACACGATGTGGCTTCCCTATTTTGTTCCATATTTTCATCATTTCGGCTGTTTTAAGAATTGTTTCAAGTTCCTCTCTAGTAAAGTCTTGGAGACATAAAATATCTCTTCCAGCCAAACTTACTACCATGTGCATCACCGTCTAAAGCTCCACATTGCCGTTAATAACTATTTCGTCGTTGAAAAATAACTTATAACGAAAATTTTCGAAAAATTCCTGAGGATTAATGGATAAACGTAAATCCCCACAAATCAATATCTTGCTGAAGTTTTCAACAATGCTAATAAGGAAAGCACTCCTTTTATTCTCGGTGGAGATAATGAAGGACATAAAAGTCAAGCTCATAAATTACACCCCAAGGCCCCTAGAAACCATAACTTGGGCAGCTTTGATAAGCTATTGGGACAAGTGGGAAAGCGAAGCATTCGAAAGGATAACAAAAGATGATGTAGAAAAGCATTTGCCAAGGGTTCTCTCTTATGGACATGAAAGCATCCTAGAACACGCCACCTTTACCTTCGCTATTGAAGGATGTTCTAGAACTTGTAGTCATCAACTTGTTCGCCATAGATTAGCAAGCTACACACAGCAATCAATGCGCTACATCAAAATAAACCCTGAAGATGTCGAAGAAACCTTTGTGATTCCGGAGAGTGTGAAGAAAGATCCAGAACTCTATGAGAAGTGGAAAAAACTTATGGAAGAAACTATTAAGCTCTACGAAGAGAGCTATGCCAAAGGTATACACCAAGAAGATGCACGCTTCATTCTACCACAGGCCGTGAGAACCAAAATAGTTGTAACAATGAACCTGAGAGAGCTCAAGCACTTTCTTGGATTTAGAGCGTGTGCAAGAGCACAATGGGAAATTAACCACATCGCATGGAAGATGCTGGAGGAAATCGCCAAAATAAAGGAACTAAGGCCCATAATAGAATGGGCTAAACTAGGGCCTCGGTGTATAGCACTAGGATACTGTCCAGAGAAAGAGCTCATGCCACCTGGATGCTTAAAAATGACAAAAGATAAGTGGAAAAAGTTAATGGAAGTATGAATCTTATTTCATAAAATTTTTAAAAGTGGTCCTTAAAATAAGAAAAAATATTTGTATAACAACCCTCTTAGAATTGCATTAATGCCCTATTAAAACCTTTATTGGCCTCTTCTCAACTGTAAAGCATTTTTATCGCCACAAATAGCCAAAAAAGCTCTAAAAAGACTTTTATATGTAACTTTAGTGAAATTTTCTTGATACATCCCCCACTTAGTACAATAAGGGAGGTTTAGAATATGGCAGATTATGGGATACTATCTCTTTTGCCACCATTGGTGGCCATAGGTCTAGCAATATTGACAAAAAGAGTACTATTTGCATTATTCTTCGGAGTATGGGTTGGTGGACTCTTAGTCGCAGGGGGAGACCCAATAGAAGCAACAACTCAAACACTTAAATGGATTGTTTTTAATATAGCCTCAGCATGGGAAGAAAACGGCCAACTGGTTACTGATCTCTGGAACACAAGGATATTGCTTTTCGACGCATTGATTGGTGCAGGTGTAGCTTTAATTTATAAAGCAGGTGGAATGAATGCTATTGCAAAGGCCGTAACAAAGAAGGTTAAAAGTAGTAAAGCCGCTTCTTTAATGGCAGCAATCTTTGGAACCGTGATTTTCTTCGATGATTATACAAACACCATTATAGTTGGTAACACAATGAGGCCAATAACAGATAGAGCGAGAGTATCAAGAGAGTTTTTGGCTTATGCTGACGATTCCACAGCTGCCCCTGTAGCAGTTTTAGCCGTTGTTTCAACTTGGATAGGATATGAACTTGGACTCTTGAAAGATGCAATAGCAAGTGTAGGAGAAAGCATAAGTGCCTATTCAGCATGGTTTGCAAGCTGGCCTTATAGATTCTACCCAATATTAGCAATAATCCTAGTTTATCTCGTAGCGATTACTCATAGACATTATGGCCCCATGCTTAAAGCTGAATACAGAGCAAGAAGGGAAGGGAAGGTAATCAGAGATGGGGCTCAACCTATGATGACCACTGAAGTTGATGTTGGAATGCCTATAGAAGGCAAAGAGAATGTGTGGGTATTCATACTCCCCGTGCTAGCATTAGTGACAATGACATTCCTTGGATTATGGGTCACTGGCGGAGGAAGTGCGGCTTATGCTGAAGGGGGCTTCCAAGCTGTTCTTTCAAATGCGGACTCAACTTGGGCCCTTGTATGGGGTTCATTTGCAATGGTTGTTGTCGCAATGGCCCTTGTTATTGGAATGAAAATCATGGACCTCAAAGAAGTTGAAGAAACTGTAGTTGCGGGTATGAAACAGATGCACTTTGCCATGATGATCCTCATCCTCGCCTGGAGTATTAAAAGTGCAAGTGATGCCGTAGGAACTGCAGATTATGTTGTAAGAGTAGCCTCAAATATTCTCTCACCCGGATTAGTCCCATTGGTAATTTTCATTGTCGCAGCCTTCATCTCATTTACCACCGGAACCTCATGGGGAACCTTCGCTATAATGATGCCAATAGCGGTACCTCTAGCTTATCAGCTAAGTGGGAGCTTTGGCCCTGTAGTTTACGCAAGCATAGCATCAGTTTTTGCTGGTGGTGTCTTTGGAGACCACTGCTCACCAATAAGTGATACCACAATCATGAGCTCAATGTTCTCCGGCTGTGATCATATTGATCACGTCAGCACGCAAATTCCATACTCACTTACTGCAGCAGTTGTTGGAGCCTTGATGCTACTATTGTTTGCCATAGGACTAACAAACGGCTGGCTATTACTGGCTATTGCAATACCTCTGCTAATAGGACTCCACTATCTCCTAAGTGAATGGTATGGCAAGAAAGTCGGCATTCCTCATGGAAAAGTACCATTGTATGTGGTAGAAGAAGAACTCGAAGGAAAAGGCGGTGCCATTCCCAAGGGAGCCGTTATAGGGGAAGAATGATCCTATCCCTATCTTTAAATTTTTTACTATTTAAAAATATTTAGAGAAAAGGTTTGTACAACATCATTCACTCGCTAAAATCTCATCTATTGCTTTTTTAAGCTCTTTATACGCCTCCTCAAGTGACTCTGGAATAACTTTTGTGTTGGTTAATACCGGCATGAAATTTGTGTCCCCATTCCATCTTGGGACAACATGAAGGTGAACATGATCATCAATTCCGGCCCCAGCAACTCTCCCAAGATTCACTCCCATATTAAAACCATCAGGATTCATGGCTTTTTTCAATGCCTTTATTATAAGCTGGGATAGTTTCATAATTTCTAAAAGTTCCTCATCGGTAAGATCTTCCCACTTTCCAACATGTCTATAGGGAGCTATCATGACATGACCTGGGTTGTATGGATAATTGTTCATAATTATGAATGCATTCTTCCCCTTGTAAAGAATCAATCTCTCTTCATCTTTGTTTTCCTTTGGGAAATCACAAAATATACAGCCATTGTGTTTAGGGGATCTTATGTATTCAATGCGCCATGGTGCCCATAGGAGTTTCATGTCCTCACCTCAATTGGGGAAAAGCTTGAGGATTAAAAAGGTTTCTCATAAACTTTTTATTTCATTTCAGATATTCACTGTAGGTGATAGAAGATGAAAAGAAAGGGAATTCTTATCATTCTCGACGGCCTTGGAGATAGACCAGTAAGAGAACTCGAGGGAAAGACTCCCCTTGAGTACGCAAAGACTCCAAATATGGACAAACTTGCAAAAATTGGAATCCTTGGTCAACAAGACCCAATAGCTCCTGGGCAACCCGCTGGGAGTGACACTGCACATCTTGCAATATTTGGTTATGACCCTTATCAAACATACAGGGGCAGAGGGTTTTTTGAGGCCTTAGGGGTAGGTCTAAACCTGAATGAAGATGATCTAGCATTTAGAGTCAACTTTGCAACAATTGAAAACGGAACAATAATAGATAGAAGAGCCGGAAGAATTAGCACTGAAGAAGCTCATGAACTAGCAAGGGCCATCCAAGAAAACGTAAAAATCAGCGTAGATTTTATATTTGTCGGTGCAACTGGCCACAGGGCTGTTCTCGTGCTTAAAGGTATGGCTAAAGGTTACAAAGTGGGAGAAAACGACCCCCACGTAGAAGGAAAACCCCCCCATAAGTTTGAGTATGAAGACGAGGAGAGTAAGAAAGTTGCTAAAATCTTAGAAGAATTTGTAGAGAAAGCTCACAGAGTTCTCGAAGAACACCCAATAAACAAGAAAAGAAAAGAAGAAGGCAAACCCGTTGCTAATTACCTCCTAATAAGGGGAGCAGGAACTTATCCAAATATACCAATGAAATTTACAAAGCAATGGAAAGTTAAAGCAGCTGCTGTAGTTGCCACAGCGTTAGTTAAGGGTGTTGCAAGAGCCATAGGATTTGATGTTTATACTCCCGACGGTGCAACTGGTGAATATAATACTAATGCAATCGCCAAAGCCAAAAAGGTAGTGGAGCTTCTCAACGATTATGACTTTGTATTCCTTCACTTCAAGCCAACAGATGCTGCGGGCCACGACAACAATCCAAAGAGAAAAATAGAAATGATAGAGATGGCCGATAAAATGATAGGATATATTATTGAAAATATCAACTTAGAAGAGACTATAATAGCTATTACGGGGGATCATTCAACCCCATGTGAAGTCAAAAACCACAGTGCTGATCCAGTACCTCTTTTAATAGCAGGTGGTGGTGTTAGAACTGATTACACAGAGAGCTTTGGAGAACGGGAATGCATGCATGGAGGAATAGGGAGAATCAGAGGAAAATACATAGTATCAATGATGATGGATTTAATGGGAAGAACTGAAAAGTTTGGTGCTTAATTCTTTTTTCATTTCTTATGTAAAGGTTCACTGAGTTCTATTGTTTCAAACGAATCTCTTGCCAGATCAACGATAAGCAGTTTATTTGTTAAAAGATTTCCACAATGAGTTATGATCTTCACAACTTCAGCAGCCTCTATAGTACCCACGATTCCTGCAAGTGATCCAAAAATAGGCATTTTTTCATTATCCGTATCCTTAATACCCAAAAAAATATCTTCTAAACTCTGAGTTTCCTCAGGAACAATTGTGGTAACTTCACCATAAAGTCCGTTAACTCCCCCATGCACTAACGGGACTTTTGCTTTTTGACAGTATCTATCTATGATATACCGAGTCTCAAAGTTATCAACACAGTCGACCACTACGTCAACTTCTTTTAACACTTCAGTCACATTCTCTTCTGACAATTTTTCATCAGATATTTCCACTTTTATATGAGAGTTAAAATGTTCAAGTTTCCATTTAGCTAAATTAACTTTGGAGTCCTTTCCAACCTCTTCTTCCCAATAGAGAATTTGCCGATCTAAATTGCTCAATTCCGGCCTCTCGCAATCAATGAGCAGAAGAGTACCTACACCAGCTGCTGCTAAATAATAAGCCACAGGACATCCTAATCCTCCAAGACCTACAATGGCCACTTTTGCAGATTTGAGTTTTTCCTGCGCCTCAACCCCCAATAATTTAATCTCTCTATCCTGTCTTTCAATTTCATGTTCTGTAAGCATTAGTAAACACCTCCACGACTTATGAGCTAATTATAAAGGTATTAGTTGATGTAGAGAAAGATAATCTTGTTTTATATCAATCATTTAGGTTTGAGAACCCATAGTATATAAACTATTTCTTTTGCATTTTATCCATTCTATTTTTCTTCTGGAGACCGGTTCTTTCAGGTAAGAATTGTGTCAGAGGCATATTCTCCGACTTATCTAGAAATTTCCTGATAATTTCATACTCCACAAGCATCTGATCATTTGGATCCCTAATTCCTCTACGCACATACCACGCTGGATGCCTTAGATACGTGGACTCAACACCCAGCTTTTTTAGAGCCTTATATGCGGTCCGCCCAATAGCAAAAATCCCCTTTGGTTGTACTATTTTAAGTTCTTTCTCTAAGAGAGATAATTCTTTCTTACTAAAACCTTTAAACTTATTTTCAGGAGGATTACATTTCACAATGTTCGTTATGTAGACAAAATCTGGATTCACCCCAAGAGAAAAAAGCACCTTTCGAAGAAGCATTCCCGAGACATCCCTATAAAAACATATCCCAGTTAAACCACATCCTTTTCTTCCTGGTGCTTCTCCAACCAGAACTATTCGTGAACCGACCCATCCATTAGCAAATGGTAACCCCTCAAACCTTTTCACCTCAACCTGGTATTGGTAGTACTCTTCATGACAAAAGTTTGTAGGATTTTCTATAAACTCGCTATAAAGCTCCACAAGGCGAATAACCTTTTTCTCATCCTCGGGGGTTATAACCAAGAATCTTTGTGAGGGGTTGTATATAGTCCTGGAGTAAATTCCATAAACCCTTTCATCTAATGACAAGAAATCCCTCCAATTCCTCAAAACAAGCGGCATTATCTTAAAATTTTTGGGATTTATGTAAACGTCTCCCACTTTCTTAAGAGTGTCAAACCGTAACAACATATGGAATAAAACGTTAAGTACACTTATAACTCTGATGGTACCATGGAAATGAAGAATTCCATATAAAAGAGGAGAGTGGGCTTCAGAAAATAATAGAAAAGTATGAAAAAGCGAAGAAAATTCAAAAAGGTTATCTAACTCTTGCCTCCCATCGAAGGAAAATGAAAAGGAATATCAGAAAAATCGTGATGTAGTAGCTAACCATGAAAGGGATCACTCCCACAAGGCCAAGTGTATACAATAGAACCAGAAACAGCACTACAGGGAGCAAAAATCGGTATAATCTTTTCCTCTCCATCTTCCCACCAAGATAGTACTCTTCAAATTACTTTTAAAACTCTTTGTATAAAGAAAAAGGTTGAGAAAGGGTTAACCTGCGATAGACTCACAAACTAAAGGTTGAACTTCCAAGTTAAACTCTTCTGGGTACAAAAACATGGCGATCTCTTCTAAGCCCTCTACAATCCTTGGGCTTTGTCGTGAGATTATGTCGTCATTACTTAAAGTATAAACATTCCCATTTTTCACCGCGTCTGTATTGGCAAGAGCTCCTTGGCATAACTCATTTGCTGTTATACCAGCGCTTGGAGGAAGAATTATCACCTCAGGATTTCTAGCAATGACTTCCTCAATGCTTACCTGAGCCCATCCCTGAACGTCGCCAAAGATATTATCCCCACCTGCAAGAGTTAATAACTCATTAATGAAAGTTCCATTGCCTGCTGTCATCAGAGGGTCTCCCCATACAATGTAAAACACTTTGGGTTTTCTCTTACCCTCTACTTTTTTCTGTATGTCTTCTATTTTATTTTTCATGTCAATAATCACTTCTTGGGCTTGTTCTGGCCTATTTGTAACATTTCCAAGAAGTTCAAGGGCCTTATAGATCCCTTCTATACTTTGGGGCTCTACTATCACGACAGGCGCTATTTTCTCCAATTGATCTAAATACCTGATGTGATAGGAGAGGGCAATTATTAGGTCTGGATTTAAAGAGGCAATCACTTCAATGTTAGGATCCATATCTCCAACCACTGTTCGACCTTCTTGAACATTTTCTGGATAGTTATCCCATTTTGTGATTCCAATAACTTTATCCAACGCCCCAATAAAATAGAGAGTCTCTGTAATGCTTGGGGCAAGAGACACAATACGCTCTGGTTCGCTTTCTATTGTCACCTCTCTATTGGCAAAGTCCACAACTTTTAGAGGGTACTTTTCAATGGGAGTGGTTGTTGTTTGAGTTTCTTGTGAAGTGGTTTGCTCCTGAGTGGTTTGTGTTCCCGTACTAGGAGCTTGATTCACACATCCAGCAATGAACACTCCGAACACAAGCAACAGTGCTATAAACATGGTTTTCTTCATACTTCTCACCTTGGATATTTTGTCCATCTACAATAAAAAAGAGAGAGTATATAAATTTATTGGATAATTTATCCAAATAGTTTCTCAGTAAGACCATTCTCATTTAAAAAAATCCCAGAGATTAAGCACTGAAACATCGCAAAACAAACCTATTAAACATCTAAGCTAAAAATAATGTAAGAAAAACAAACTAAAGTGTTGAAAGTACTTTGGTTGTAACATCATTCCCTTCCTTATCATAGATTCTGTAATAGCACTTGCATGGGAATTTCATGCTTGCCCTTTTCATGGCAGCAAGGGCAAATTTGAGGTGTTGTCTGTTAACTCTAACTGTAAGGATCTTTTGGTCCTTTTTCAGTCTTGCTGCAAGCCCAATTGGCTTTCCAAATGGTCTTCTCATACCATTTCCATAACGGTCGGCCTTTCTTCCAGTTGCCATTGGGTTCTCTCTGAGTATTTGGAATGGGTAAACTCTAATCTTATAGTGGAAGTTGCTTCTACCAACGTTTTTGCTAAGGAATCTATTAAGTTGGGTTCTTGCGGCTTCAAGGGCATTTTGTCTAATCTGGACTGGTTCTGCTGTATGAAGGCTAACTTCAAACTCAAAATCTCCAGCAGGATTTCCCATGTCGAATATGGTAATTCTCGGACCAGGAGCACCTCTAATGTACTCCCTTCTTGTGTAAGCAGGTTTGTCAACGTATCTGTCAATCTTAGCTGGTCTCAAAGCCATATATCTCACCTCCCAAATGAGCGTAATCTAAAGGTAAGCACTTTCCTCAACTTATAAAAGTTTTGGATTCTTGACTTGAAAGCTTTTTGGTGCTTGTTATATAAAGGTTTTTATATTCGTGAAGTATCATACAATTGGGTGGTATTATGCAATTTGAGGACGCTTATAAGGAAGTATATGAAATAGTAAAACCAAAGTACAAGCTTTTTACTGCTGGTCCAGTCGCATGTTTTCCAGAAGTTCTTGAAATAATGAAAGTCCAAATGTTCAGCCACAGGGCCAAAGAATATAAGCAAATGCACGTAGATACCGTTGAAAGACTTAAAAAATTCCTTGAAGTTGAAAAAGGTGAAGTTCTCTTATTCCCAAGCTCCGGAACTGGAGTTATGGAAGCAAGCATAAGAAACGGTATTAGTAAAAAGGGGAAAGTTCTCGTCACAATCATAGGTGCCTTTGGAAAAAGATACAAACAGGTTGTTGAGAGTAATGGAAGAACAGCCATAACTTTAGAATACGAACCTGGAAAGGCCGTTAAGCCTGAAGACCTCGATGAAATCCTTAAGAAAAATCCAGATGTTGAAGCTGTCACTATAACTTACAACGAAACATCTACTGGTGTTCTCAACCCATTACCAGAACTTGCTAAAGTCGCCAAAGAGCACGATAAGCTTGTTTTTGTCGATGCTGTAAGTGCCATGGGTGGTGCAGACATTAAATTCACTAAGTGGGGAATAGACGTTGTTTTTGGAAGCTCTCAAAAGGCTTTTGGAGTCCCCCCAGGTTTAGCAATCGGGGCATTCAGTGAACGTTTCATAGAGATAGCGAACAAAGCTGAGGAGAAGGGTTGGTACTTTGATATTCCAAGATATATAAAAGTCCAAAACGAAAAACAGGGACCACCATCAACACCAGCAATGCCTCAAGAGTTTGGGCTCAATGTTGTCCTGAGAATAATCGAGAAAATGGGCGGAAAAGAAAAATGGCTTGATATGTACAAAAAGAGAAGCGAAATGATAAGGAACGGAGTAAAAGATATTGGTCTAGAGATTCTTGCAGAACCAGGATATGAAAGTCCCACAATAACAGCTGTACTTACGCCAGAGGGCATTAAAGGAGATCAAGTTTACAACGCAATGCGTGAGAGAGGCTTTGAGTTAGCAAAAGGTTACGGCGAGGGAATCAAAGAGAAGACCTTTAGAATCGGCAACATGGGTTACATGACCTTTGAAGACATTCAAGAAATGCTCAAAAACTTAAAAGAAGTGATAGATGAATTAAAGGCAAAAATTTAGGCTGCCTTTTCCAATTCTATTCTTCCCTCTTTTTGGACAATCCTGTAGATTGTGTTCACCCTTCTGAGACCACTTTTTATGTCCCTATAAAGTTCAATGAGTAGCTCAAACCTGGCAAGAGTGTTATCATCAATTCTAAGCCAGTGTTTTATTTCATCTAGAAGATCCCTAGAAAGAACGAGGGACGAAATTATGAACGGATAATCATCAATAATCTTGTCCAGAAGATAAGGAATATCTATCGTGTGAAGGGTGTCTATAATGACATAATCAGGGTTAAACTCCTTAATTTTCTTGATTACATCTTTGGTTCTTTGTTTGGTGCTTTTTTCATTAAATTCTGTGTCAATTACGTGAATATTTTCTTTAAAGGGCTTAAATTCGCCATAGGCTGTGATAACAGCTATCTTCCAATCATCAGGGATAAGGTGTATCATTGCCTCGATGAGCTTTGTTTTACCAGATCTACTTGTTCCAACAACAAGAATATCCTCCCTTTTTGAAATCGACTCCCTAATAATTTCAAGCTGATGCTTGCTTATTGTTCCATACCTTAAAAGGTCTTCAGGAGTAAAGATGTAGACTCCCATTTTTACTCACCAAAATATATTTGATTCTTGATGTTATTAACTATATGGTAATGTCAGTTTCATGCGTGGGGGGAGTGAGGTGAATATACGAAAGCTCCTTCTTGGAATTATTCTCATTCTTATTTTTAATGGGATATTCTTCTCAAGGGCCCTTATCCTTGAAACAAATAGTGAAAACTCTCCAATATTCATGGAACAAAACTTCAAACAATGTTCAGTGCAAATTAAAGTAAGAGAGGTAAGAAACGTACTTGAGAATTACGTTAACTTTACAATAAATGGCAAGTCTTATGCCCTTAAAGGGTTTTTCGGAGACTACTTCTGTTTCTCCGAGGGGATTTTGCTGATAGCTGGCTATCCCGGTGATCCCAATGCACCTAGTACTGAAATACTCTTTCTTGATAACTCTCTCAATAAAAAGTGGTGGCAATATTTTGCGAGAGGGTTGTGGTTTGATTCTTATCAAGATGCCAAGATAATACTGACAAATGGGTGTGTATACTGGATTGAAGAAAAGAATGGGAAGTCCAAATACTTTTGCCCAAACACCGGTTTAATAACAGATGTTAAGGAAAGCAGTGATTCAAGCTATGTCGCAACCACTGAAGGATATGTTTATCTACTAAAAGACCATAAACTCGAAAAGGGCATTAGAGTCGCTAAACCTTGGAAAGGAGAAAACCTAAGGATGCTTGTTGAGATTGGAGTTGGAGAGAAGTATATTGCAATAGTTTATTCCTTTGTAAATCCCCCCGGAGAGGAAAAAAGAGGACTATGCGTTTACACTAAAAATTTAGTAAAACTTGCATGCAGAAGACTTGACTATACTCCAAAAGAAGTGGTTATAATGAATGGCATAATATATGTGAAAGATTTCTACACAGGTAAGATTAGAGCTTACAGAGTATACTCCTTGCTTTGAGTGCCCACTCTTCGGTACACAAGGCTTTTGAATATTCAAAACGTATTTTCAAATTAGGCTAGGTGAACAAATATGAAAAAACAAGCCTTAACCTTCCCATTATTGTCTTCATCCTATTCTTTGGGTTATTTTTCATATCAATGAAACCAGTGAATGGGCCTGAACTGGATTCATATGCCAACCCCACCTCTAAAGGAAACCTCTCCCTATCCCTATCCATTTCCCCAAAGGTCCTGACTCCTAATGAGAGCTTCAACCTAACCATTAGGTTGAGGAACATTGGAAACACTGATGTTAGGGTAATTCCTCCCATGCGATGGACAAGTTTACACATTGAAATTTACTTCGAAAACGGAACCCAGATCAAATATACCGGGGCAAGACCTTCACTTCTACCCCCAACAGATGAAAATCTAAAGATTCTCCACCCAGGAGAGGAAATCGTTAATAACTACTATTTTTCATGGAACACAAAACCCGTGCAGGGAGAGGTAAAAGACTGGTATTTTCCGTGGGAGGGTAGATATAAAGTTGTAGTTGTATACACTCCGAATATAGAATACTCAAAGAGAACTCTTCCATATTGGAAGGAGAGAGTGTTAAAAGATGAAGATTGGTTTGAGATTAATAATCAATAGCCTTGCCACGTTATTAGACGAAATTCTAACTGAGAAATACAATTAGTTAATTTTTTAAACCCTATCTTTTATTCCCACATGAACTCATGAGGCTCTCTCGAAGAATGCGGGTTTCCCGCGTGAGAGAGCTGAGGTTTAGAGAAACCTTTAAAAACCCACCCTAATGAATAGACTTAGGTATAACTTTGGAGGTGTGTTAAGATGGCAAAAGAGAAGCCACACGTTAATGTAGTGTTTATCGGACACGTAGACCACGGAAAGAGTACAACAATCGGAAGATTGCTCTTTGACACAGCTAACATCCCAGAGAACATCATCAAGAAGTTCGAAGAGATGGGTGAAAAAGGTAAGTCATTCAAGTTCGCTTGGGTAATGGACAGACTCAAAGAAGAGAGAGAAAGAGGTATCACAATAGACGTTGCTCACACCAAGTTCGAGACCCCACATAGATACATCACCATTATCGACGCTCCAGGTCACAGAGACTTCGTTAAGAACATGATCACTGGTGCAAGCCAGGCTGACACCGCAATCCTTGTTGTTGCTGCTACTGATGGTGTCATGCCACAAACCAAGGAGCACGCTTTCCTTGCAAGAACACTTGGTATAAGCAACATCATCGTTGCAATAAACAAGATGGACATGGTCAAATACGATGAGAAAAAGTTCAAAGAGGTTTCTGAGCAAGTTAAGAAACTCCTCATGATGCTCGGTTACAAGAACTTCCCAATCATTCCAATCAGCGCTTGGGAAGGCGACAACGTAGTTAAGAAGAGCGAAAACATGCCATGGTACAACGGCCCCACACTCATAGAGGCTCTTGACCAAGTTCCAGAACCAGAGAAGCCCATTGATAAACCACTCAGAATCCCAATCCAAGATGTTTACTCAATTAAGGGTGTCGGTACAGTCCCAGTTGGTAGAGTTGAGACTGGAAAACTTAAGGTCGGTGACGTTGTTATCTTCGAGCCAGCCTCAACAATATTCCACAAGCCAATACAAGGTGAAGTTAAGAGCATTGAGATGCACCACGAATCAATGCCCGAGGCCCTTCCAGGTGACAACATTGGTTTCAACGTCAGAGGTGTCGGTAAGAACGATATCAAGAGAGGTGACGTAGCAGGTCACTCAACCAACCCACCAACAGTTGTCAGACCAAAGGACACATTCAAGGCCCAGATTATCGTTCTCAACCACCCAACAGCAATTACAATCGGTTACACCCCAGTTCTCCACGCCCACACAACACAGGTTGCAGTTAGATTCGAGCAACTCCTTGCTAAGCTCGACCCAAGAACAGGTAACATAGTAGAAGAGAACCCACAATTCATCAAGACCGGTGACTCAGCTATCGTTCTCCTCAGACCAACCAAGCCAATGGTCATTGAGCCAGTTAAGGAGTTACCACAACTCGGTAGATTCGCTATCAGAGATATGGGTCAAACAGTTGCAGCTGGTATGGTTATATCCATCCAGAAGGGCGAGTGAAGCCCTTCTCTAGCCTTTTCCTTTAACATTATTAATTTTATCATTAGAGCTTATAGAGGTGACAAAAATGCAAAAGGCAAGAATTAAACTGGCGAGCACAAACATAAGTGCTCTTAATGAGGTTACAGATCAAATCAAGCAAATTGCAGAGAGAACTGGTGTTAGAATGAGCGGGCCAATACCATTGCCAACAAAGAGAATAAGGATCACCACAAGAAAGAGCCCAGATGGCGAAGGAAGTGCAACTTTTGATAGGTTTGAGCTTAGAGTCCACAAGAGACTCATTGACATTGAAGCTGACGAGAGAGCTATGAGGCAAATTATGAGAATTCGCGTTCCTGAGGATGTTACTATTGAGATTGAGCTCGTCTCATGATTCTCATTATTTTTAGCGCCGGGGTAGCCTAGCCTGGGAAGGCGCGGGCCTGGAGAGTCCGTGGGCGTTAAGCCCGCCAGGGTTCAAATCCCTGCCCCGGCGCCAACACTCTTATAAGTCCTCTTTTCTCATCCACCTTGGTGAAGTGTCATGGAAGACTACCTCAAGCTTATTCCAAAGAGACTAGATAAAATTGAGCTGAGAAAAATTGATAATAAATATTACCTTTTAATCCCTATGAGTTCTCGATTAGATTTTCTCGCAAGAAAGCTCCATGGGGAATATAGACGACTCGAACTTGATGAAGTGGGAGCTTTCATATGGGAACTATGCGATGGAACAAGAACAATAGAACAAATTGGAAAGAAAGTCAAAGAAAAATTTGGAGAAGAAGCTGAACCATTATATGAACGCCTTGTAACGTTCATCCTTGAATTGTACAAGAGAAACCTTATTCTCTTGGGTGGATGGGATGAACAAAGAGATTGAAGGCACTCTTTTAGCTTTTATAGGAATGTTTCTATATGGAATAGAACCTGTAGTTATAAAAGCAAATCCAGCAAATCCTATGAGTTTTGCAGCGTTTTCTGCCATTATTGCCTCTTTTATTCTTTGGTCAATTGTTTTTTCAACCTCAAGCTGGAAAGATGTTAAAGAAAATCCACAATATATACCCAAAGCCGTCCTTGTAGGAATATTTGGAACTGCCCTAGCATACATAGCATATTCCTACGGAGCCCAGCTTAGTACTGCAATAAATGCCTCACTAATAACAAGAGCCGAAGTCCTTTTTTCCTTTGTGCTCGCTTATATCCTATTACGAGAAAGAATAACAAGAAAACAGATCCTTTGGTCTGTTTTGATCCTTTTAGGACTCATCTTAGTGATAACTCAAGGTAAACCTGTTGTTCCTAAAAAAGGAGATTTACTTCTTCTGTTAGTCCCGTTATTTTGGCAAAGTGGACATGTAATAGCAAAGAAGCTTCCTTACAACCCATTTCTTATAGCAGCTTTTCGAAACACCTTTGGAGGAATTTTACTTTTCATACTCGCCCTTCCCCAAGGCCTTGAATTCTCAAAATTTGCAATAGCCGAAGCTATCATACTTTCCATCGGCCAAGTCATATGGTATCTATCAATAAAACGTATAAACCTCTCAAAAGCCACCGCCATAATTACTCCCGCCCCAGCCGTGGCAATTGGGATAGCTCTACTCCTAGGAGAGAAGTTTACAAGCTATCATATGATTGGTTTCATTCTGATAACTATAGGGACTCTCATGGTAAGTAGAATAAAAAGTGAATTAAAAGAGCCTGCTTAAAAGGTCCTTCTCATTTTTTGGAACCCTTAATCTAACATATGAGTTATTCAAAGGTTTGAATGCTGACCCTGGTACTGTCAATACCCCTCTTTCCAAAAAATAATGGTAAATATCTCCTTCTCCACTAACAAGCATTATTGGAGTTTGTGGATGAGTTTCAGCTATTTGAAACACCCTCTTGAGGGCGTGGATTATTTTCTGTTTTATAGTTGCTATTTGCCTTCTGCTATTTTCCAAGAAATTTTGATCTTTAAGTGCTTCGACTGCTAATACCTCACCAATCGCACTTATTGGAAAAGGAAGATCTACCTTTTCATAGAGCTTCCCAAGCTCTTTGTTCTTTATAACTGCATATCCTACTCTCATTGAAGCCAAGCCAAAGCCCTTGGAAAATGAACGCAAGATAATTAGATTATCCGAGCTTAAGTTTATGGCTGATTCTTTCTTTTCAACAAAATCTCCATAGGCCTCATCTATCAACACCAAGACCCCTTTTCGACTAGCTTCCTCCACGATCTCCTCCACTTCTTTGAGTTTTAACACTTGGCCAGTGGGATTGTGTGGGTTATCAAGATAAAGCAGAACATGATCCTCAGTTATTGAGTGAATAAGGTCATCTAAATCAATCCTAAAATTATTTTCCTTTTTCAAAAAAACTGGAGTATAAACTCCTCCCATGGCAACTACATCGCTGACATATCTAGTATATTGAGGAGAAACTCCAAGAACTTTAGATCCATTTCTTATTACAAACTTGTTTACTTTTTCAAAACATCCCATGGAACCGTATCCAAAGAAAATACTTTCCTTTTCAATACCCCAATACTCAGATAGAGCATTTCTAAGTTCAGTATACTTAACATCAGGATATCTAGAAATGTCTATCTCAATAGTTTTTAGCTTTCTTTTTACTCTTTCTGGAGTCCCAAATGGATTTGTCCCAAGAGAGCAGTCAAGTATATCATCTTTATGTAGGAGTTTATCAGCATAACCCCCTGGAATTTCAACATCAAAAAGTTCCCTTCGGATTTTATCTCTCCACTTCACAATGATCACTCTTCCAATTCATCCTCTAGCAATTTTTCCATTACCCTCTGCTTTTTCTTTTCGAAATCCTCTTTATCCAAGAACTCCCAGTAATACTTTCCACTGGGGAATCTTCCTTCTTTTACTTCTTCTCTATAATTTTCCAATGCTAATTGGATTATGCTCCTTAGATCAGCATATTTCTTAACAAACGGGGGTGCATGCTCATAGACCCCTAGTAAATCATGCCAAACCAAAACTTGGCCATCACAATGGGGACCAGACCCTATTCCAATAGTTGGTATATTGACTTCCTCTGTAACAAGTTTGGCTACATCAGAGAGCACAAACTCCAAAACAACTGCAAATGCCCCAGCTTTTTCCAAAGCCTTTGCATCTTTAATAATTTCTTCAATTTCTTCTTCTGTCTCCCCAGTTATGTGATATCCTCCCAAACGAAGGTATCTTTGTGGTGTAAGCCCAGTATGGCCCATAACAGGTATTCCAGCTCTAACAAGTCTCTTAACGAGTTTTCTATGATCGTAACCCCCTTCAATTTTCACTGCATCTGCTCCTGCTTGAATCAACCGGGCCGCATTTTTCATACCTTCTTCAATACTCACTTCATAACTCATAAATGGCATATCAGCCAGAACTAAGCCCCGTTTAACAGCTTTGGCTACAGCCCTAGTGTGATAAAGCATCTGATCCATAGTGACATTTAAGGTATTTTCATCTCCATAAACCACCATTCCAAGAGAATCCCCTACAAAAATAATGTCAATTCCAGCTTTGTCCGCTATGAGTGCAGAGGGATAGTCGTACGCTGTAACCATTACTATCTTCTCTTTCCCTTTCATTTCCATAATCTTCTTCACTGTTATTTGTCTCATGATGCTCTCCCCTAAACCCTAATAAACTTGGGGAAATATTAACCTATCGGGTGAGAGAGATGAAAAAGTGGGAACATTATGAACATACTGCAGACATTGGAATAAGAGGTTATGGGGATACTCTAGAAGAGGCCTTTGAATCAGTTGCCATAGCCCTTTTTGACGTTATGGTAGATGTGAGAAAAGTTGAGAAAAAAGAAGCGAGACACGTCGAAGCTGAGGGAGAAGATTTACAGTCACTCTTATATGATTTCCTTGAAAGACTTCTAATCCTCCACGATGTGGAAGGTCTAGTTTTTAGAGACTTCGATGTAAAAATAGAAAAGAGCAAAGAAGGATATAAGTTAAAAGCAGTAGCCTATGGGGAGCATTTAAGTGAAAAACATGAACCAAAAGAAGAAGTTAAAGCAATAACTTATCATGAAATGGAAATAAAACGGCTTGAAGATGGTAAATGGATGGTTCAGCTTGTCCCGGATATTTGAGGTGATCAGATGGAAGAAGTATTAAAAATAAATAGATCATTCTACGAGAGATATTCCCAACTTGATGAGAGCAAAGAATTCTGGAATCTCTTACTTACCCCTTTAAGACAAAGCATACGAATAAACACCTTAAAAGCCCCATTAGATTATGTCAAGTCCAGATTAGAGGAAAAATACGAACTCGAACCAATTCCATGGGTAAAGGAGGGATTTTTCATAAATACTCGCGAGTTTGGAAAGATGATAGAATATTCACTAGGACTCGTTTTTCCTCAAGAAGCCTCTTCCATGATACCCCCTGTAGTCTTAGACCCCAAACCTGGAGAACTCGTACTTGATATGGCAGCCGCTCCTGGTGCAAAAACAACCCAATTAGCACAACGCATGGAAAATGAAGGGTGCATAATAGCCAATGACATGAAAAAATGGCGTGTCAATGTATTAATAGCTAATTTAAATCGATTTGGAGTATTAAATACAAAGGTTACTGTCAAAGATGGAGCATATTTTAGTCGGTTTGAGAATACCTTTGATAAAGTACTTTTAGATGCCCCTTGTTCAAGTGTGGGAATGATACGAAAAAGCTTCAAGTTCCTAAATGACTGGAGCATGAAAAAGGTAATTATGTATTCTAACATCCAAAAAAAGCTTATACTGGCTGCGTACAAAGCTTTAAAACCAGGCGGAATACTTGTGTACTCCACATGTACAATAGATCCTTTTGAAAATGAGGAAATTGTAGACTATCTCCTTCGTAAAACCGATGCAAAGCTCGAAAAAATAAATATCCCCTTGAAATCTACCCCACCAGTTTTGGAATTCGAAGGAAGGAAATACTCTGAGGAGGTGAAAAAGTGTCTAAGGCTACATCCAGAGGACAACAACACAGAGGCGTTCTTTGTGGCAAGGATAAGGAAGCCATGAATAAAAAAGTAAAAGAGATGCTCATAGAACAGTATGGATATGCACCAGATCTAGTTTTTGAAGTTAAGCCAAACAGAAGAGTTTACGCTTACAAGCCCTGCTCATTTAATCCTAGGGTATATACCGAAAAAGGCATTTACTTTGGGAAAATTGAGAGTGATGGAATAAGACTAACCATAGAGGGAGCATTCCTAGTTGGTCCGAAGGGTCAAAAAAACATAGTTGAAGTCGATAAAGAAAAAGCTAAGCTGTGGTTGGCTGGGAAAGATCTAAAAATCAGTGAAAAGATAAATGGATGGGTAATACTAAAATGGGGCCAGTACTACCTTGGATGTGGAAAAGCTAAAGAGGGGATTATAAAAAATTATGTACCCAAAGAGCGGAGAATTAATCTCGAATAACACAATCTTTTAAAGTTTTGAGAGTTATTTAATAGTGAGGTGAGGAGAATGGAGATACCCTTGAAGAGATTGGATAAGATAAGGTGGGAAATACCCAAGTTTAATAGGAGAATGAGAGTTCCTGGAAGAGTTTATGCTGACGACACTTTACTTCAAAAAATGCGTCAAGACAAAACTTTAGAACAGGCCACCAATGTGGCCATGCTTCCCGGAATTTATAAATATTCTATCGTAATGCCCGATGGCCACCAAGGATATGGTTTTCCAATAGGTGGTGTAGCTGCTTTTGATGTAAAAGAGGGTGTGATAAGCCCTGGGGGCGTCGGATATGACATTAACTGCGGTGTCAGGCTTATTAGGACCAATTTAGTGGAGAAAGAAGTGAGACCAAAGATTAAACAGCTCATTGATACCCTATTCAAAAACGTCCCAAGTGGCCTCGGAAGCAAGGGAAGGATCAGACTTCACTGGACTCAGTTGGATGATGTACTAGCTGACGGAGCAAAATGGGCTGTAGATAATGGTTACGGATGGAAAGATGATTTAGAGCACTTAGAAGAAGGAGGAAGAATGGAAGGAGCAAATCCAAACGCCGTTAGTCAAAAAGCAAAACAACGGGGAGCGCCCCAATTAGGGTCACTCGGAAGTGGAAATCACTTCTTAGAAATTCAAGTTGTTGACAAGGTCTTTAATGAAGAAATTGCCAAGGCATATGGGCTTTTTGAGGGCCAAATCGTGGTAATGGTACATACAGGATCGAGGGGTCTTGGGCATCAGGTGGCCAGCGACTACCTGAGAATTATGGAAAAAGCAAACAGAAAGTATAACGTCCCATGGCCCGATAGAGAACTTGTTAGTGTTCCATTCCAAACCGAAGAAGGACAAAGATACTTTAGTGCTATGAAGGCAGCAGCAAACTTCGCTTGGGCAAATAGACAAATGATTACTCACTGGGTAAGAGAGAGCTTTGAGGAAGTATTTAAACAAAAGGCAGAAGACTTAGGAATGCACATAGTTTACGATGTAGCCCACAACATAGCAAAGGTAGAAGAGCACGAAGTTAACGGAAGAAAGATCAAAGTCGTAGTCCACAGAAAGGGTGCCACACGAGCATTCCCTGCTGGACATGAAGCAATCCCCAAAGCATATCGTGATGTTGGGCAACCAGTATTAATTCCTGGCTCCATGGGTACAGCAAGCTATGTATTGGCAGGTGCTGAGGGCTCAATGAGAGAAACATTTGGAAGTACATGTCACGGTGCAGGGAGAGTTTTGAGCAGACATGCTGCAACAAGACAGTTTAGAGGAGATAGACTCAGGAATGAGCTCATGCAGAGAGGAATATACATCAGGGCAGCAAGCATGAGGGTTGTAGCCGAGGAGGCACCAGGAGCTTACAAGAACGTTGATAACGTCGTTAGAGTTGTACACGAAGCAGGAATAGCTAATCTTGTTGCAAGGATGAGACCCATCGGAGTTGCAAAAGGTTGATCCTTATTTTTAAATTTTCCAATTCTAGTTAAAAAGAGAAAACCTCATCTCAAATCGCTCGTGATGAACCTTATGTACGCTATTGTAAATGGCAATAAAAGCTCAACCAGGAGTATTGCAATACTGTTAAAAGTCAACAAAAGAGAATCTCCAAGAGATAGGTAATCCCGGGCAGTTTCATCCCCTGCAAAAGCGCTTATTATAAGCTGTCCATAGTGGTGGGTTGGATTCAACAAAAACAGCCTATTTTTCCACAACTCCCTCTTATCCCTCCATTCCGCTATTGCAGGACATAGATTGAGAGGACTTTCATAAATAGGCTGTTCTTTTTCCACCCTATAAACTGGGGAAGGACAATATGGCTCTTCTCCCACAATTTTATCAACTGCAATCTCAACTATGAAGGGGTATATTAAAGTCAGAAATATTCCAAGGGTTATTGCCAATAGTATTGCAGTTTCAGGCTTTTTCAAGAGCGTTGATAACATAATACCGATGCTTAGAAATGTCATCATGTAAATTAGAGTGAAAATGGCCGCTATTAGAGCCCTTAGAATGGAAGTGATATCGAGAGGCATTCCAAGCAATAGGAGGTAAGCTATTGAAAAGACGTACCCTATCATGACTATTGAGAACAATGCCATACTGTTTCCAATGAATTTTCCATTTATAACTTGATCCCTGTAAATTGGGTGGCTCATTAACACTTTAACCGTTCCCTCTTCGATTTCCTTGTTTATTGTGTCAGCTCCAAGAACTATCCCTATTATCGCCCCAAAAATGAGGAGCACCATTAAATTCCTAGTTATGGAAATTGATAGGGGAGTTGCCACTATGGTGCCTTCTGCCCCAGATAGAGGAAAGGAAGTGTAGCTTACGATTATCTGTCCTGCTCGATTTATGAGGTCATCTTTAATCGAGTAATTGAAGAAAAACGTTATAAAAAGATAGAAAGCGAGCAGGCTTATGAATCTCTTACTCCTTATAGATGAGGAGAACTCCTTGAATGCTATGTTGAGTTCCTTCATTTATCTTTACCTCCTTCCTACACGGCGCATCAGTAGTATAACTGTTGCAAATGCCATCACCAAGATTATTACTCCAAGGTAAGCCGAACTTGAGCTTTGCCTCACTCTAGCAGTAAGCTGGATTCGTGACTCTGTTTGGTCAGATTTTACACCTATATTTATCCGATATTCTCCAGCAGGTGTTGCTTTTGAGGGTTTTATACGAATAGTTATTGTCTCAACACCCTTCCCCTCTATCTTAGCCAGCTTTTGAGGTTCTACTTCAACATCCCACCCTTGTGGAGCATTCACTTCAATGTTAACGTTAGTCACGGTGTTTCCGAAGTTTCTGAGGGTTATGGGAATGCTCTTCTCTTCGTCAGGCTTTAGGGATACGAGGTAGTTTGCAGCTTCAACATGAAGTTCATATCTTCCTATAACTTCCACTTCAATTTTCTTCTCTATTTCGTTTCCAGAGGTGCTTCTTATCTTCAATGTAACATTGTAAACCCCTGGCTGTGCATTAAATGACGGGATTATTCTTAAATAGGCACTCTTAGCTTCCCCACTATCTACTTTTATACTCTTAATTTCAAAATTGCTCTGTACATCCCTGAGAAAGCTCACAGCCCAACCAGATGGAAGCCCTTCAATGCTTAAAGTATATTCATCGTTCTCCTTACCTAGATTTTCAATTCTAATCTCATAAACAGGTTGAAAGTCAAAGCCCGTTATTAAATGATCGCTCTCCATATCTACAGCGAAGTAGTATAAAAGCCTCTTCAGGGTAATTCTCTCATCTTTTTTCTCCCCATCCTCAAGCATTATTCTTTCCTCTTTGATTTCATACCCCTCTTTACTTACGATTATTGTGTAATTCCCCTTTGGAAGTTGCACCTCCAAAACACCATTTGTATCTGCGATGTAAGTCTCATTTCCAATCTGTACTTTGGGTTTTGATACGGGCCTTCCTTCTTCATCAATTATGCTCAAAATCAGGTTTGCAGGTTCTTCCTTGTGCGTTTTGTAAATGAAAACGCTTACACTTTTCTCCATTTTGTTAACGGAAAACTTTATTTTATGCTCACCCAATTCGGCATTTCTTGGACTCTTCACAACAAGATTAACAACCTCACTCTTATCTAAGAGAAATGATCTAATTCTCTGCCCATTTAGGGAGAAGTATGCATTCCACTCTGGAGGGACCTCTTTTATTTGAAGCTCAATCACCTTTTCATCAACATATGGTGTAAACTGTATTGGAAAGATTATTTTCTCACCAGCCTCAGCCTCTATTGATAAAAGCGGCACCTTAAGACCTACTCCTCCATTCGGATCCTTAGTTACATTTAAATCTACCCTCCCTACTTTATCTCCCACAGCAAAAATAATACTATGGATTCCTTTTGCTGCCTCTGGGACATTTATTAGAAGATTAACCGTTATAGAACTTCCAGGATTAAGAATAAGGCCATTGATCCTGTAATTGCTACTCTCATCAAAAAAATCAACTTCCCAGTCTGCTGGCTTTGAAAGTATCCTTAAACTAAGCTCTGAACTGTCAGTATTCTCATTGACAATGTTAATAGGAAGCTGAACTCTACTTCCTGCGTCTACCTTCAAACTCCTGAATGGATAATAAATCTCATAATTATCACTTTTTTCATGCCTTACTTGAATGTTAGCAGAGTAAATATCTAGAACTCCATTATTATATATAAGGACGAGTTTATCAAACACTCTCGAGGAGTTTTTCTTTATAGTAACTTCTGCTCCATTTATCTTTAGAGAGAGCATGTCTTCAGTAGAGTTAATTATCAAAATCGAATACCCATCGATATTAAAAATATTGCCTTCTTGAGGCCCTATTTCCTTAAGAAAGCTTGGTTTGTATTGAAGAACTACAAAAATGCCCCTTTCATCAAAACTACCTCTCATTATCCTTATGTTATCGATCTCAAAAGTTCGATTAAGCTCTACTACACTCCTGATCTTACCTTTCCTGTAAATTATTGCATAAGGTTTTAAAGTGTACTTTTCTTGAGTTATCTTAATCTGATAATCCCCCACAATTAAAGTTTCTCCAATTTGTACCCTTCCCTCAAACACTGTTATCCATGGCAAGGAAGCTGTTGCTGGAAAAATAGAGGTCAAGAGAAATAATATCAAAATAAAAGTAAGCTTTTTCATTTTCATCACTCCTTCTTGTAAATTGTTTTGAGAAAAACGTCCTCCAAGCTCGGCTCCTCAATTTCAAGATTTATTATGGTCATCCCTCTCTTCGACAGATAATCCGAGATCTGGTCTCTGATGTCGTCTCTGGCAAATATTATCATTTTCTTGTCGTTTATCTTTTCCATCCTCACTATGTCATCAAGATCAAATTCAGGAAGCTTTTGTTTAGCCTCTATTTTTATCTCATAACCCTCGAGTTCCATGAACTGTCTCTTTATTTCCTCCAATGTCCCCATCGCTCTGAGCTTTCCACTTACGAGAATTCCAACATTATCACTTAACTCTTCAACTTCGCTAAGTATGTGAGAGGAGAAGAATACAGTCTTTCCCTTTTTTGCCTCCTCTTTCACTATGCTTTTGACGAGATGAGCCCCTTCGGGATCAAGACCACTCGTTGGCTCATCGAGTATTAAAACTTCTGGGTCATTTATTAGGGCCTGAGCCAAAAGCAAACGCTGTTTCATGCCCTTTGAGAACGTTTTTGCCTTTCTGTAACGAACATCCCAAAGACCAACTAACTTGAGCAGCTCCTCTATACGTTTTTCTTTCTCGGCTCTGCTCATGTTGTAGAAATTGGCAAAAAACTCTAGATTGCGCCATGCAGTAAGCTCGCCATATACTGTTGCGTTTTCAGGAAGGTAGCCGACTTTTTCTTTGACTTTAATTGGCTCCTTAAAAACGTCACTTCCAAGTATCCTTATGCTCCCACTGTCTGGGATTATCAACCCCAACATGCTCAATATTGTAGTAGTCTTCCCTGCACCGTTAGGACCTAAAAATCCAAAAATGCTCCCTTCTTCAATGTTCAATGTTAGATTATCAACTGCTACCAATTCTTTATACTTCTTGGTCAGACTCTCAATTTCAATAGCGTACATAAAATCACCTCAAATCAGCTTTCATGAATTTTGCATAAGCTGCTGTAAATGGCAGGAGAAGCATTACTATCAACAGTAAGATGTTTTGCCAGACCAAACTCAAACTTTCCCTAATGGATCTATCCTCTACAACACTCTCCTCATAAGCCAAAGCAGAAACTACTTCACTAATTTGGGGCTTCCCCCCGAAGAGTATTCTGATAACTTCCTGATAATGGTAGTTAGGAGAGACATAAAGGATTTTTTCAGCTGTTGTTGTCATTTTAGTCAACCATGCTTGATATGCCGGGTCTTTGAGGAACAACTCTTGTAGTTGTTCTTCACTTAGATTTGTAGCATTTTCCGGAATATTAGGAAGAGGAGGCAAGCCAGCCACTACAAACCCTATTACTCCACCAATTATTGAAAGCAAAAAGCCGAAAAAGAGGAATGTAAATATTGCAAGGATGATAGCGTTTTTGGACTTCCTAATAAATACTGAAATAAGTAATCCGAGGCTTAGAAAAACTAGTCCATAGAGTAGGCTAAAGGGTAATGTTACTAAAAATCTCATCAGGTCACTTACAGTTATTGGGACTCCTAAGAGCAGTGCAAAAGCTACTGTTAAAGCATAAAACAATGATAGAGTTACGCTAAGAGTTAACAAACCTCCCAAAAGTTTACCCAAGAGCACTTTATCCCTATACACAGGCTTTGAAACTATCAACTTTAGAGTGCCCCTTTCTAATTCCGCATTTATTGTTGTTGCCCCAATGAGAATTCCTGATAATGATATTAAGTAGTTGAAAGCATTTGAGAAGCTTGATAAGAAAAGCATTTGGAAAGGTGTTTTATATAAATTTGCACTTATACCAAGTTTCTTAGAGCTATATATCATCCCTAAAGAAGTTATCACAAAAAGTAGCACTATTATTTGAAATCTCTTTGTTCTGATACTTATTTCGAAATCCTTCATTGCTATATTGATGGCTTTCATACTCATCACCTCACTAGAAGGTGGTCTGTTTGCTTAAAAAATATTACTCCTTATAGTTGTATATTATGACTTAATATGATAAAATATCATAAAAATTTTAAATAGTATTTGAGCAACAGAGTGTAAGTGAAAACCATAGAAGTGCCTCGTGTGTGGAGGAAGGCAGTGGTAATAGGTTGTGTTAGTAAAAAAGAATAGATAATTACTGGCCTCCCCCGCCCTAAAGAACAAGGCTTTCAAAAGAAGAAATAATTAGTAAGGAGGACGCCAAAGTAATTGAAAGCATAATAATAACTAAAATTACTGAAAGGCTTTGATCTCACTCTTTTTCGAGGATAACAGCAGTACCATAGGCAAATATTTCAGCAGCCCCAGACGCAACCGCCGATGTCATGAACCTCACTCCAATGATACCGTTTGCACCCATTTCCTTTGCATGTTGTATCATTCTTTGGAGTGCTACTTCTCTAGCCTCTGCAAGCATTTCAGTGTACTCCTTTACCTCTCCACCAGTAATATTCCTCAATCCTGCCAAAATATCTTTTCCAATGTGTTTCGCCCTGACAGTTGCCCCTCTAGCAATCCCTAAGACTTTGACAACCTTATATCCAGGAACTTCTTCAGTTGTAGCAATTATCATTTCATTCACACGGCATCACCTCATACCTCGAAGTTCGAAGTAATATTTCTCTTCAAAGCTTAAATACTTTTCTTGAACATTAGAAATATGGTGGGAAAATGGAACTCACTCACGTGGATGAAAATGGTGTTAAAATGGTAGAAGTTGGACAAAAAGATGTTGTTTTTAGAAGAGCCATTGCTAAAGGTAGAATAAAACTCAAACCAGAAACAATAAAGCTTATTCAAGAAGGGAAGACCAAAAAAGGCAATGTTATAGCAAGTGCCCAAATTGCAGGAATCTTAGCTGTAAAGAGAACATGGGAGTTAATACCACTATGCCACCCAATACCACTAACTGGGGTTGACATAAACTTTGAGTTTGGAGAGGATTACATAGAAGCTACCTGCGAAGTAAGGGCCTATTATAAGACAGGTGTTGAAATGGAAGCTTTAACCGGAGTTAGCGTTGCCTTACTTACTATATGGGACATGGTCAAGGCTGTAGAGAAAGACGAAAACGGCCAGTATCCATTCACAAAAATCGAGGATATTAGAGTCATTGAAAAAGTTAAGAAATGATTCAAACACAAAAAAGTGTTTGAAAGAGATTTTTTGTGTTTATACCGTTAAGAGGGTTGTAACGCCATGAAACTTAACAGCGAAGCAAGAGCAATATACAAGAGTATTAGAGAGGAGATAAAGAAAAGAATCCAGCTAAAGGAGAGCTTAGCCTATCTTGACGACTTTACGCTAACTAATGACAAAGAAGAAATCTTAAAGCGCCAAAATTACTTAAAGGAAAGCCTCTCAAAGATCCAACCAGGGCTTAAGGAACTCCTCGCTCGAATAAAGCCTATTCGGTTTAAAAAAGATTATCTCCACGATAGACTTCTAGTTGTGGATGAAACAGAATTTGAAAAAGCAAAAAACCTAGAAATTTGTGATGTTGCTTTAGAACCCGAGGATGGTTACGACTTGATATTAAGTACTATAGGGTATGGAATTGATGTGGGGATTTCAATAAGTGAAATCGCCCCTGAACTTTATATTTTGCCCTTATGGGAAAACAGAGAAACTTTAAATGCATTATCTAATATAAAAGCACTTTTAGGAGAAAAAAGCGTTGCAAATGAGATTTTGATAAAACTAAAAGAATTAACACCCACTATGAAGAAGAAAGAACTCTTGATAAACTTGGATGAGATAATAAGAGAAGAAGAAAATAACCTTAACACCCGGATTGAAGAACGTCTAAAAGAATTTAGCCTAACCCTCAGTGGGAAAGAGTTGTTAGAATTCCTGAAAAGGCTAAAAGAAGGCAATTATGAAACTATCTTCTCCCACTTTTCCCAGATAGAAGATGACATTCTCAGAGAAATAAGAAAAAGTGAAGAGAAGCTAAATAAGTTACTGGGAATCGATGTTGAACTGTTCTCAAGGGAAACTCTATATCCTGTTGAAGTCCCTAGTGATGCTATTGAACTCCTAAGACATGAACTTGAAAGGGAAATAAAGCTTGAAATATATCTCAAAAGTCGTGAAATTCTGAAGAAAATAAGACCACTAATACCAAAATTAAGAGAAGAACTAAAAAAAGCATATGAACTTGAATTTTTAAGGGCCGTTAAAGAGTTTACTCAGGGGTTCACTTTTCCAACGATAGCCGAAGGAGGTATTGGATTCATAAACGGGAAACATCTGTTTATCAAAAACCCTCAACCTGTAAGCTATATCATTGGAGACGTTATTGAGCTAGATGACACTAATGGAGAGAGGGTTATAATTTTAACTGGAGCAAACAGTGGTGGAAAGACTTCACTCCTTGAGTTGATCGCCCAAGTGACTATTCTAACCCATATGGGTCTTCCTGTAAACGCTGAAAAGGCCTGGATAGAAGTACTAGATGAACTGTTCTTCTTCAGAAGAAAACGTTCCTCATATGGTGCCGGAACATTTGAAACAGTCTTGAAAAGTTTTGCACGCTCTCTTATACGAGAAGGTAAAAAACTTATTCTCATCGATGAATTTGAGGCTATAACCGAACCGGGAGCAGCAGTAAAAATAATTGGAGAACTTTTGAAGATAGGCTACGAAAAGAGTTTTTATATCGTGATTGTATCCCATCTAGGTGAGGACCTGAAATCTATGCTTCCCTTTGCGCGTGTTGATGGCATAGAAGCAAAAGGCCTCGATGAAAATCTCAACCTAATAGTAGACAGACAGCCAAAGTTTGGAATCCTAGGAAAGAGCACGCCAGAATTAATTGTGGAAAAACTATATCATACTAAAAGAGGACAGGAAAAAGAAATTTTTAGGAGAATTTTAAAAGCTTTCAAGGAATAATGTTGAAGTTAGAGGTTTTTAGAAAAGTATAAGCCTCCTTGAGTTCAGGTCTTTCTTTGAGAAAGCGCAGAATATACTGGCCACAATTCGAGCCTATCAAGTTTTCTCTTGTATCACCCACTGAAATTATGATGTCATATCCCAACTTTCTGAGGTTCTCTACGAATTCCTTGTGCTTTATTGGAAGGCCAGTTTCTAGATCAACGTCATTAGTGAGGGAGTTTTTCATCACGCTGACTGTTGGATTGAGCGGTGTTATCTTAATGAGGAAATATTCCTTCGGGAAATATTCTGCAATTATTCTAGCATCTACCTCATTCTCTCTTGCGAGTGCAAAGTTTAGTGTTATCTTTTTACCTCCTTCATCATAAAACGCCTTTCCATACTCAGCTATCTTTTCAAACCCCCATTTTCTTACTGGAATTATTTTATCCCTCTGCTCTGGGTTAGTAGAATGTATTGAGAACTGTAGCTGGAAGTTATCCTTAAAAAGCTCTTTTTTAAGCTCTAGTAGAGCGTCAAAGAATTTGTCTGTACCTATTGGAGCTATAGTAGAAATAGAGGGATAAAAGTTCTCATAATGCTCACCTAAATACCTCAATGCCTCAATAACAGCCATGTTAAAGCTTGGTTCACCCATCCGTGCAAATTGCACCTTGAATCTTCTCGTTTTCGGTTTTCCACCCCAGCGCTTCTCTATTGGATACTCTATTTGCTCAAGTAGCTCATCAAGATCAAGCTTACCCTTATAAAAGAAACCCGCATCACACATCTTGCAACCCACTGGACACCCATTAAGTGATGAGACTATAAGCACCCACTTTTCAGCAGGGTTGGAAGTTGGAACTGATTCAACAAATTCCACTATATTTCCCTTTGAAGTCTTCCCGATGTAAACAACGGCAACATTCGGATCTCCAATTTCACTCAATATTTCCATATTTCTCCCTCCTCCAAATCATCATAGCAGTCTTTATTCCATCAGCAATCGCGAGTGCACTCTGGCGATAAATCCCATTCTTTACATCACCAACTAGGAATAGGTTGTCATCATTAAGCCCCTCAATGAGTTCAACATTAGGAACCCTGCCAATAGCGCCTAAGACCAAATCCACTTTAAAATCACCAACGTCGGTTTTAGCTAAAAGTTTTTCTTCTCTTTGGATGTCCAATACTTGACCCATGAAAGTCTTGATATTCCCTCGTTTTGCAACAAGGTTTTGAAGATAAGGTAGAGCTTTAGGTTCGCTCCTCATAAGTATTATTACTTCATCAGCCATTTCACTCATACTTAAAGCATAATCAAACGCCACATCTCCCCCACCTATAATAAGAACCCTTTCATAATGCCTTTTCGGAACTTCTGCCACGTGATATATTACACTATCAAATGGAAGTTTTTTTGGTTTTGTTCCCGTTGCTACAACTAGATATTTGAACTTGTAGTCTCCAGCGTTGGTTTGAACCCTAAAAAAGCCATCAACTTTCCCTATAGACTTAACTTCTTCATAAATAATCTTCAAACCATATTTCTTCACATACCTTTTTAGAATTTCAACCACTTCCTCACCTCGTATACCCTCAGGGAAAAACATAGTATTCTCCACAGAGTAAGCATTCCTGATAAGACCTCCAACACTATTGCGCTCAAAGATTACGCTTTCAATATTGTAACGGGCCAGTTGCACGGCAGTTGCTATTCCCCCAATCCCAGCGCCTATTATCCCAACGAGAGCCATTCAAGCACCTCCTCAAGAAGTGGTGTCACTGCAAAGCCATGGGAAAGGTTCCTTAAAGTAGCCTCGTGGAAAAACCTATTCTGAGTGATTGTTCCATCTACTGGAAAGACAACATTAAACCCCCTCACAAAAGCCTCTCGGGCAGTAGTTTCACAACAGAGATGCGTCATGACACCGGTAATTACCACAGTCTCAATACCAAGTTTTCTCAAGAGCTCTTCAAGTTTCGTTCTATAGAAGGCATTATACGTGTTTTTCTCAATGATAATCTTAGCAAACGGTTTGAAATTGTCAAGAATTTCGTTAAGAGGATCTTCCCTATGCATCCCACTACCCCACCACCAAACCATTATCCCCTCTTTATGCGAATGGCGAGTAAAAATTATGGGAACTCCAAGGGCATTAATCTTTCTGTAAAACCCTTCTAATCGAGATATTAAAGCCTGTGAAGAAGGAAGATACGCAGGACTCTTAGGAACTAAAAAGTACTTTTGGAGATCAATGGCTAGAACAGCAGCTTTTTTGAATAATTTAACCTTTTCCCACTTTCTTGGCCTAAAATATCTCTCCCTAACTTTCAAAATGAAGTCTTCAGTAAAATACTCTTCCTTCATGGTTAAAGATAGGAAAGAGAATTTAAAAATTATCTGTATTTAGCTATTGACCAGCTTCTTTCTCTATATCTTCCACGACTTTCTATCTCTTTAAGCCTCTCTTCAACTTCCTTCCTCTTTTTCTCGCCCCTGATTTCTTCATAACCCTTTAAAACTTCGTTAAAACCTCTTTCAAACCATTTATAGTGAGTGCTCTCCATCGCTCTCTTTAAAAGATGCAAATCAACTCCTTGAGCCTCAAGGCTTATCTCAAATTCAGCAAGGCCAAAGTCTATGAAGTAAATCCTACCACCTCTGAGGATCATGTTAGAAGTCGTTAGGTCACCATGTACTATTCCAGCCTCGTGAAGTTTTCCAACTTGCCTTCCAATTTCTCTGCACAGCTTCAGACGCTCTTCCATGTGAATTTTCTCCAAAAGTTCCTTTAACCTCTCGCCTTCAATGTATTCCATAACTATTTTCATTTCCCTCAAATCCACCTCATAAACGTAAGGAACATTAACTCCAAACTGTTTGGCCCTATGCAGAATCCTAGCTTCTCTAACCGTCCGTTCCTTTCTCAATTTTTCGTCTATCTCTCTTATACGATAGCGCTTTGGAATACGGTGCTTTATAATAATCTTTTCTCCATAGAAAGGGAAGTAAAATTCTTTAAAGTCTGCAAGATATATTTTCGCCTCTGCTCCTTGCTTTACTAGCCTCATGCACCTCACCCACTTATTCCAAGTGCTTTAATAATATTCTGAACATCCTCTAACACAAACCTAATGGAAATGACATTCTCTATTTTTAGCACTAATATGGCTTTTCCTTCTTTGAGTACTAGCCTAGCCTCACCAATATCATTTTCTCCAAGTTTTTTCATAGCATATTTAAGCTTTTCATCTTTACGATCAAGCATATCATCAAGAAGTGATGCTCTGTTCTCAATCTCTACATCCAATACCCCATAATCCAAAACGTTTTCTATAACTTCTTTAAGTTTTTCAATATCTTTAATAGGATAAACCCGAAGGCCTTCCATTTTCAGATCCCCATATATGAGTTCTGTTTTTAGGCGTATTAAAGTTTCCTTGAATCACATGCCAAAACTTTAAGCATTATAGTCACATGGATTAGTTAAAACCATAGAAAACCAAGTGAAAAAGCTGATAAAAGCCCTAGAACGAGAGAATTGGACTCAAATATCGTTGAATTTGCCCCTTCTAATACCTTTCCTTAAATCAAGAAATTCCCTTATTTTTACCTTGCCTTTGCTAATCTCATTCACATATTTTACGAACTCTTCTTTTCGCTCAGGTAGAATACCCACAACAAACCTCACATCAACACCAAAGTCTCTCTCAACAACTTCTCCTCCAAACTTCTCAACTGCTTTTTCAACTGCACTATACAAATTATAAGGAAAAATAATCTCTATAGGCTCTTTTTTCACGATCTCTATTATACCTGCCTCTTCTAAAACCTCATTTGCTGTCTCACTGTAAGCTTTTATCAATCCACCATAACCAAGCTTTGTGCCTCCAAAATATCTTGTAACAACAACCACAACATTTTCTAAGCCCTTATATTCAAGAACCTTCAGAACGGGCCTTCCCGCACTTCCTCTAGGTTCACCGTCATCATCATAGTGAATAATCAGAGTATTACCTTCCCTAACTCGATAAGCAGAAACATTATGCGTGGCATCAGCATGAGCTTCTTTAACCTTTGCAACGAATTCCTTAGCCTCTTTTTCGCTTTTTGCCGGTACTGCGTAACCTATAAAAAGGGAGTCTACATAGGTTTTTTCGACTTTTCCAAAACCTTTAATCGTTTTATAGCTCTCCATAAGGGAGGCTAAGACAAACTAAACTTAAGAATCTTTTGGAACCTTTTTCCTGTATTTTGTCCAAAATACCTTGAAATCATTATCATATATACTACAAGTCAATTTAATACTTGACTTTTAAATAGAAATCTTTTTATAGAGCCCTAACGAAAGGCCCTTGTTTAACAAAGGAGGTAATTGAGATGATGGTAGGACAAGGAGGACAACCCGTTGTTATTCTTCCAGAAGGTACTCAAAGATATGTGGGCAGAGACGCCCAGAGATTAAATATTTTGGCTGCCAGAGTAATAGCAGAGACAGTAAGGACTACCCTCGGTCCAAAGGGTATGGATAAAATGCTTGTTGACAGCCTTG
>NZ_JXCG01000014.1 GCF_001317345.1 Thermococcus sp. EP1
TAGCAATGGGAGATGGGAGAAAGGCTGCAAAAAGTATACATGAATATTTAAGCGAAAAATCTTAATCTTCTTTTTTAAATATTGTTTTAGGTGATACCATGGAGTTTTTTGAAACAGTTGAAAAACGGAGAAGTATAAGAGAGTATCAAGACAAAAAAGTGCCAAAAGCAGAGATCGAAAAGATCCTTGAAGCAGCCTTTTACTCCCCAAGCTCACGAAATAAAAGGCCATGGCACTTCATTGTTGTGGAGGATAGGGATCTTATAATAAAACTCTCCCAGACTAGGAGTGCCCTTAAGTTTCTTGAAACAGCGCCTTTAGCAATAGTTGTTTGCGGGGATGAAACTATAAGCTCGGCATGGGTTTTCGATGCAAGTATTGCAGCAGAGCATATACAACTGGCAGCCACGGCATTAGGTCTGGGAGCATGCTGGGGGCATGTCTTAGAAAGACAACACAACAAAGAAAAAAGTGCTGAAGAGTATATAAGAGAGCTTTTGGGAATTCCAAAACATATTAGGATTCTATGTGTAATTGGAATAGGTTACCCTGCAGAACGAAAGCCTGAACACGATGAAAAAGAGATAATGTGGGAAAGAGTACATCTAAATAAATTTGGAAACGCCTTTAGATGACTGCAGGAATTCCTGGAACTCTTGGGAAAGGTTGAACCTCAGCTATGTGCTTCGCTCCTACCAAATACCTGACAAGCCTTTCCACACCAATACCTGCCCCTGCAGAAGGCTTTAATTTCCCTGCCTTTGCAACCTCAAGGTAAGGCCCAAATGCTTCCAAGCTCAAACCACTTTCTTTTAACTTTCTCAGTATCACTTCATATTCCCATTCCCTTTCTCCACCACTTGAAACTTCTCCATAACCTTCAGGTAATATTAAATCATAGTTCCTAAAGTGTCCCGGTTTTGCTGGATCCTCTCTATCGTAAAATTCCCTAGATATGTCCGTTATCCAGAAAGGCTCACTCATAGCTTTACTCGCCTTTTCATCGTCGCCAAATTCTTCTTCAATCTCAGCCATAGTAAAGCGCTTAAATGGTACCTTAACTTTAGGTAAACCTCTCTCAGCAAGCTCCTCCCAGGTTCTTGCTTCCTTAAAGAGTCCTACTATTAGTTCTTCTATAAGGCTCATAACATCATCCATGGTTGCATAAGCTATCTCGAAATCAATTTGAGTAAACTCATACGCGTGTCTCCCATCGTCCCTATCTCTCTCTTCAAGTCTTATGTTGGGAGAAAGGACAAATATTTTCTCCAGACCCATTGCCATGGCAAACTGTTTATGGAGGATCATGCTGTGCATTAGCTTTAACTTTGTTCCATATGCTTCAATCTCTGGAGCTCTCATCTTACTAGCTGCTGGATCAGGCCATAGAGGATCAGTTATGGAGCTTAGCATAACTGGTAAGAGCCACTTAAAACCCTTTTTAACAAAGAAATCAGTCAGATAGTCTATCACTTTTGTTTGCACTTTAATAGTACTTTCAATATCCCTACTTATTAGTTGAACTGCGTTCATGAGCATCACCAATATGACAACTATCGAGGACCTATATGTATTTTATGCAAAAAATCTTGGAGAATTGGTAATTTTGTGAAAAATATTAGGGACAATATAGAATAAAAATCAAGTTATTTATAAATAGACTTGTCAAAATTTTACGATATTTTGCTAATCTTAGCTAGAATACCAAAGAAGAACTGAAGCAATTGTACAAAAGTAGAGTTAAGAAAATAAAATTCAAAGGGCAGGATAAGTTCACTGTTGTGGACAGATGTCTTTCTCAGTTGGTGGGTTTGGATCAAGGCCTTTTCTTTGTCTTATCTGCCTTATAATGTTTATAGCAAGCTCAGTTGGCACTCTCTTGAAGCCTGCGTGCTCTGTGCTCCACAATGCCCTACCGCTGGTTGCACCTCTAATTGCTCCAGCGAATCCAAACATTTCAGCTACTGGAGCTTCTGAGATAATGATCATTACTTCGCCCTCTTGTCTCATGTCAATAAGCTGTCCTCTTCTTTGGTTCATTTCTCTGCTGACTGAACCCATGTATTCGTATGGGACGTTTATGATGACCTTCTGGTATGGTTCGTAAAGGACTGGGTTGGACTTCATCATTGCACAGTGAATAGCAGTTCTAATTGCTGGATAAATCTGAGCTGGACCTCTGTGGACGTTATCTTCGTGAATCTTAGCATCTACAAGCCTTACTATGACCTTCATCACTGGTTCTTTAGCAAGTGGCCCTTCGTCCATTGCTTGGTGGAAACCATCGACAAGAAGGTCCATTACTTCGTTAAGGTACTGGAGACCCTTTGTGTTGTCAAGGAACATGTTTCCATTGTAAATGTCAACGATACCTCTCGCAATATCATAATCCATTCCAAGTTCAGCAAGCTTCTTTGCAACGGCTTTTGTATCTTTTGGCCTTCCTTCGGGAATTTCGCCCTCTTTAATTGCTTGATAGATGTTGTCTGGCATTGGTTCAACGACAATATAGAATCTGTTGTGCTTGTTTGGTGACTTTCCTTCAACTATTGGACTGACCTTTGTAATGCTCTCTCTGTAAACGACGATTGGCTCTGAAACGTCAACATCAACGCCCCATTGTTCCTTAAGGTGTACTAATTTAACCTCAAGGTGGAGCTCACCCATACCACTGAGCAAGTGCTGTCCGGTTTCTTCATCAATCTTAACATGAAGTGTTGGATCCTCCTTAGCAAGCTGTCTGAGAGCCTCAATAAGTCTTGGTAGATCCTTAACGTTCTTGGCTTCGATAGCTACTGTAACAACAGGCTCACTTGTGTAGTGAAGTGCTTCAAATGGCTCAATTTGCTCTTCTGAGACTGTCTCACCAGCCATAGCATCCCTTAAACCAGTAACCGCCACAATGTTACCCGCTGGCACGGCTTCCATGTTAACTCTCTCTGGACCCATGTAAATACCAACTTGCTGGATTCTTGCCTTTCTCTTTGCAGTTATAAGATGAACTTCTTGACCTGTCTTTACAGTACCACTCCAAACTCTACCTGTGGCCACTTCACCAGCGTGTTTGTCAATAATGATCTTGGTAACAACCATTACCACTTTTCCTTTTGGATCACACTTGGCCATTGATTGACCGATCTCGCTTTCCACTTCTCCTCTCCAGAGGTGTGGGATTCTATATCTTTGAGCCTCTACTGGATTTGGAAGGTGCCTAACTACCATATCCAATACCACAACGTGGAGTGGGGCCTTCTTTCTCAAGGTCTTCAAGTCGCCAGCGTTTGTTAGGTCAATAATGTCCTTAAATGAGACTCCGGTTTTCTTCATGTATGGAACACTAAGGGCCCAGTTGTAGTAAGCGGAACCAAAGGCAACGCTACCATCATTAACGTTTACCAACCACTTGTCTCTGAATTCCTGGGGAGCGTATTTCCTAATTAAGCGGTTTACATCTGTGATAACCTTAACAAACCTCTCTTGCATTTGCTGAGGAGTAAGTTTGAGCTCTTTAATGAGTCTATCAACCTTATTTATGAACAGCACAGGTTTAACATACTCTCTAAGGGCCTGTCTAAGAACGGTCTCTGTTTGGGGCATGACACCCTCAACGGCATCAACTACAATTATTGCTCCATCTATAGCTCTCATTGCTCTTGTAACGTCACCACCAAAGTCAACGTGACCTGGAGTGTCAATGAGGTTAATGAGGTATTTTTGTCCCTCATATTCGTGAATCATTGAAACGTTAGCTGCGTTGATTGTAATACCTCTTGCTTGCTCCTGCTCATCAAAGTCAAGCACGAGTTGCTTTCCTGCGAGTTCCTCACTAATCATTCCTGCTCCAGCCAAAAGATTATCACTCAATGTTGTCTTACCGTGGTCAATGTGAGCGGCAATACCCATATTTCTAATTCTTTCAGGCTGAAGCATCAATTCCTTAATTTCCTTAATCATCTCTTCCCTCTTTCCCATATCGCACCACCTAAAAATGTTGATCGTTAGTTCATCTCTCACTTCAAAAATTTAGTTATAAATCTTTCCATGCTCACTTTCCAAATCTTCTACTTCTCTTCTGGTATTCCCTAATTATTCTGAGGAAATCAATCTTTCTAAACTCCGGAAAATACACATCGACAAAGAAAAGCTCGCTATACGCGATCTGATAAATCAAGAAGTTGCTTATCCTAACCTCACCACCCGTCCTGATAACTATATCAGGATCGGACATGTTGGGCACATAAAGATACCTTTTCAACAGCTCCTCAGTTATCTCATTCTTCTCGAGTTTCCCAGCTTGAATATCATCAACGATCCGTTTCACAGCATCGACTATCTCACTTCTCCCCCCATATGCAACAGCAATATTTAAGGTATAATTATTATATTTCTTCGTGGCCCTCTCTGCCTCTTCAGCTGCCTCTCGGACATTTTTGGGCAACAACTCTTTTCTTCCAAGAACATTAACCCTTATCCCATATTTATGAACCCTTTCATCATGGACTAGCTCTCTAAATTTCTTCTCAAAAAGATCCATTAACATCTTAACCTCTTCCTTACTCCTCTTGAAGTTCTCAGTAGAGAAGGCGTATACTGTCAGCGTTCTTATACCCAACTCACGACACCACTCAAGGATCTCTTCTAACTTTTGAGATCCAAAGAGATGGCCATACCACGGAGGCTTATCTAAAAGCCTAGCCCATCTCCTATTCCCATCCATTATGATCGCAACATGCTTTGGGATTTTCTCAGGTCTAGACTTGACTTTCTCAAATAGGTAAGACTCGTAGAGGTCATACACCGGCTTGAATAAAATATGAGGAATGAAAGAGACAATCCTATAAATCATATCCATTCACTCAACTCTCTTTCTCTTTTGAATATGCATTTCAGCAAGCTCAATGTAGATTTCAGCATTTTTCTTAGTCATCTCAATTTCTTTTTCAGTGAGCTGCCTTACAACTTTTCCAGGAACTCCAACAACAAGGCTGTAATCTGGGATCTCTTTTCCTGGTGGGATTAGAGCGCCAGCTCCTATTATGACATGATTTCCAATCTTTGCCCCATCCAAAACTATTGCCCCCATGCCAACAATAACATAGTTTCCGATTTTCGCACCGTGAATAACTGCATTGTGGCCTATTGTAACATATTCCCCAAGTATCGTGGGATTTTCAGGAGAAGTGTGAACACTCACATTATCCTGTATGTTGGAGCCTTTCCCAATGTATATTTGCTCTATATCTCCTCTGAGTACTGCTGATGGCCAGACACTTGTTTTCTCCTCTAAGACTACATCCCCGATTATATAGGCATTATCATCCACAAATGCCGTCTCATGAATTTTAGGCCTCTTTCCATTTAGCTCATAAACCACCATGATTACCACCAGTAATGGCTGGGCAAAACAACTTATAAACTTTCACACCCTAAAAAACATGTGGTGGAATACTAATGAGATACCGGAAAGGTGCCAGTGCTGAGAGAGAACTCATAAAAATGCTAGAAAAAGAAGGATTTGCTGTTGTTAGATCTGCCGGAAGCAAAAAAGTAGATATAGTTGCCGGGAACGGCAAAACATACTTGTGTATAGAAGTAAAGACTACAAGAAGTGACAAACTCTATTTGAGTGAAGAAGACTTGATGAAGGTTAAGAGTTTTTCAAGCACATTTGGTGGAAAGGGAATTATTGCGGTCAAGTTCATAAACAATGGATGGTATTTCTTTGATGCTGAGGAGTTAAAAAAGAGCGGGAAGAACTATAAAATAAGCCTGCAAATAGCAAAGCATAGTGCCAAAACTCTTGAAGAGGTAATTGGCAAACAGAAGTCCTTAGTTGAGGTGATTAGAAGTGGGTAGAAAGGTTATAATTATTCTCCTGACTATTTTTCTGCTCTCAACATATTCACCCACAAGCGCCCAAATGCCTCTCCTTCTTCAAGTTCCACAAGAATATTTCGAAGCAAGACCTGGAGAGACTGTATCTGTTCCAATCACATTGATAAACGTGGGGAATGAAACTGCCGAAAACATAACTGTGTACATTTCGGGCCCTCTTGTCCAAGGCCTTCTTTACAGCCAGAAATACATAAAAGAACTCAAACCTGGAGAGAGTATAGAAGAAACTCTCTCAATATATGTCCAAGATGTAAGAGCGGGAGTTTATGATTTAAAGGTGATTGCAAGAAGTGGAGTTACTTTCCTTGAAGTTCCTATCTCCCTGAGAGTATTAACCCAAATAAGCTATTCTACCGATATAGATGTCCAAGAAAAGTATTTATTTGGACAAGACGTTACCATAACTCTCCTAGTATCTTCTTCATCAAACGGAGTTATTTTTGGAGATGTGTCCTATGAGATATACCGAAACAATAACCTAATTGCCCAAAGAACACTGCGCAATATTTTCCTTTACCCTGACCCTCCAAGGAACAAATGGGAATACCCAATTTTTATACCGAGGCCCAGTGTAGGAAACTATACCGTGATAATGAGAAGCACATTCAGAGGACTCTCAAAAACGGTTACAAAGAGCTTTCTTGTATACCAACGAGCACTCAGCTATGAAACCAAATTCGAGAAAGGAATAATTTACGTTAAAATAGTGGACGAAAATGGGAATGGTGTAGAAGGAATTCCCGTAACCATAGAGGGAACTCTCTTAAAAACAAACTCTTACGGAATCGCATTCATAGAAGCAAAGGAACCTGGCACTTATCGGATAACACTGAATCTAGATGGGAAAATAGTTGAAACCTTCGTAGAGGTCAAGAAATTGTTTGTAGATTATGAGCAAAGAAATGAGACACTTCTAATCTATGTGAGAGATTCTTCCGGAGTTGGAATCCCCAAGGTAAGTGTGGAAGCCATAGGACCTCTAGGGAAGTCATACGCAACTACTGATGAAAATGGAAGCGCTTTGATAAACCTAAACGAAATTGGATTCGGAAGTATTAGAATAAAGGCAGAAAATGACGCATATATCGGAGCAGAGTCCATAATAACCGTTGAGAAACCCAAACCTCCAGAGACTGAAACTCCCTCTCCAACCACCACCCCTCTTCCAACGAATCAAACAAATCAAACGACGACACCAGTTCCCCCACCACAGCCAAAAGATTATGGAAACCTGCCTCTGATTTTAATACTTTCTGCACTCCTATTTGGGGGCACCTCATATGTGGCATTGTTTAAACCATTGAAATTCGAAGAACAACTAGACAAGTATTACTTTGTTAAAATAAAGGCTCCAAGACTCAGAGAGATACAAAACTTTAGATATGAAAGGGAAATAGATGCTGTAGAAGCCAGAGCAACAAAGGGAAAGGTAACCATTAAAGACGGCAAAATAATTTGGGAAATAGAAAAGCTAGAACCCAACGAAGAGGCATTTCTGCAGGTTATTCTTTAATCTTTAATTCTCTTTTTTGGAAAGATTTTTAAAAGACAAAATCTCATTAAGATAAGCATCTAAACGATGGTGAGGTGGTCAACATGGTTGATTGGGAATTAATGCAAAAAATTATCGAGGCACCTGGAGTTTCTGGATACGAATTTATGGGAATAAGGGATCTTGTCATAGAGTCATTGAAAGATTACGTAGACGAAGTAACTGTAGACAAGCTTGGGAATGTCATAGCACACAAAAAAGGAGAAGGCCCAAAAGTTATGGTAGCTGCTCATATGGATAAAATAGGGTTAATGGTCAATCACATAGATGAGAAAGGTTACTTACATGTGGTCAGAGTTGGAGGAGTTGATCCAAGAACCCTTGTAGCTCAGAGAGTTAGAATTTTCACTGAAAATGGAGAGATTTATGGAGTTGTTGGGCACATTCCTCCTCACCTGACAAAGCCAGAAGAGAGAAACAAAGCTGCCGATTGGGACACCATAGTTGTAGATGTAGGTGCTGATTCAAAAGAAGACGTTGAAAAAATGGGAATTAAAGTTGGAACAATCATGGAATTCGCCCCTGCCTTCACAAGGTTAGGCGAGAATCGCTTTGCCACACCTTATCTTGATGATAGAATCTGCCTTTATGCAATGATCGAAACAGCAAAGGCCTTAGAAGAGCACCAAGCAGACATATATTTTGTAGCAAGTGTTCAAGAAGAGGTAGGGTTAAGAGGAGCAAGAGTGGCAAGTTATGCAATTGATCCAGAAATTGGAATAGCCATGGATGTAACCTTTGCAAAACAACCAGGAGATAAAGGCAAAATAGTTCCAGAACTTGGAAAAGGCCCAGTAATGGACGTAGGGCCAAACATAAATCCCAAGGTAAGGAGCTTTGCTGAAGAAGTTGCCAAGAAGTATGAGATTCCACTTCAGATAGAACCAAGTCCTAGACCAACAGGAACAGACGCAAATATAATGCAAATAAACAGAGAAGGCGTTGCAACAGCCGTTCTTTCAATTCCAATAAAATATATGCACTCTCAAGTTGAACTAACAGACGCAAGGGATGTAGACAATACAATAAAACTGGCAAAGCACTTCCTTGAAGAACTCAAACCTATGAACCTCATCCCATAACCTAAAACCTTATCTTTTCTTAACCCCTATTATTTTTGGTGTTGTTTGTTGAAAAAAGGGGAGATTGAATACAGAGTTGAACTGGCTGAAAAAAGCCTTAACCTCATAAAAAGCGCCCTTCCAAAAAATTCAGAAGAATTCTTAGAATTAGGTCTATCCAAAGACGGAATATATAAGAGATTAGAATTTGCAATTCAGAATATTCTAGACAGCCTCAATGAAATAATCATTGCCCTGAATCTCGGCCCTTCAATAGGCTACAAGGATATTGTAGAAACCCTGCACAAAGAAGGAATCATTAAAGATGCTCTCAAAGAAAAGCTTGAATTCCTGATCCAGCTAAGAGAAGTGTTGATTTATGATTATGATCTTATTAGTGATGATATGGCGTTCCGAAACATGCCTGAATACCTCCAATTTATAGAGGAAAGCATAAAGTTTCTTAACTCTTTTCTGGAGGGCGAAAAGTGAAAATTGGCTTAATCCCCCTTGTAATGAAAGAAATTGAAGGGGAGATTTTGGAGAGCATTAGAAAGCATCTTGAAGATTTTTACTCCCAATTTGGCTTCAACGTAGAAATACTCCCAGAGACTACAATAAAAGACTTATTCTTCTCTTACGATTCTACAAGAGGACAGTTCTTAGGAAGGTTCTTTCTAATGAAAGTAGCTGAGATTAAAGGCATTAAAAGATTATCTGCAGGACTTGGAATTACAGATGCTGATCTATATGAAGAGGGGATGAACTTTATTTTTGGCCTCGCAAATCCTTATCTTAAGTCAGCTATAATATCCCTTGCTCGTCTAAAACCAACATTTTATGGGGAACATGATGGAAAGCTCTTAAAAGAAAGAGCAATAAAAGAAGCAATGCACGAGATAGGACACGCATTTGGCCTTAAACACTGTCCCAATCCAAAATGTGTCATGCATTTTTCAAATTCAATAATTGATACCGACTATAAAGGAAAAGACTACTGTGAAAAGTGCTTAAATACGTTAAAAAGAAACCTGAGGTGAAAAAATGATAGAAATCGAACTTAAAGGATATGCCAACGAGAAGATATTTGAAAGAGTGAGAGCAACCTTTAAGTTTATGAGAAAAGAAATTCATGAGGACATTTACTTTAATCACCCATGTAGAGATTTTTCCAAAACTGATGAAGCACTTAGAGTGAGAATTAAACGATTTAATGGTCATTTCGAAGCTTTGCTTACATATAAAGGACCAAAAATCGATGAATTATCAAAGACAAGAAAGGAGATCGAGGTAAACATAGATAACATTGAAACGTACATTGAGCTTCTTCATGCCCTAGGATTCAAAGAGGTTCTAACTGTAAAAAAGACCAGAGAGAAATACTACATTGAAAAAGGTGTTACCATAACCTTAGACGAGATAGAAGGACTAGGAAAGTTTGTCGAGATAGAAAAGTTAGCAAAAGATGAAAAAGAAGTAGAAAGAGAAGTTAAAAGACTACTAGGTATTTTAAAGTCCCTTGGGATTGAACGGTTTGAGAGAAAATCCTACCTAGAACTCCTAATGGAAAAACTCAACCTCTCAGAAGGGCCTTGATGGCTTTTATCAATTCTTTATCATTAAGAGCTGCTCTCTCTAGAAGCCCTCTTTTCTTTAGTTCCGCCCCTACCTTTACACTTGTGGGGATTCTAATCCCAAGACCTCTTAAAAACTCTGCTTCCTCAAACACATCCCTTGGCTTACCTTCCATGACAAGTTCGCCCTTATCGAGGACAATTATTCTATCGGCAAAGTCAAAGAGATACTCAGTGTTGTGTTCTACCAGAACTATAGTAATTCCTTGCTCCTTATTAAGAAGAGTTATGAGACTCAAAACTTGTTCTCTGCCAAGTGGATCCAGTTGAGAAGTGGGTTCATCCAAAACGAGTATCTCTGGCCGCATTGCTAGAACACTCGCTATCACAAGCCTCTGCTTTTGACCCCCACTTAAATTTGGCGGAAACTCCTTCTCAAGACCCTCAAGGCCCGTAATCTTCAATGCCCAATAAATTCTTCTCCGTATCTCCTCCAAGTCAAGGCCCAAGTTTTCAAGGGCAAATGCAACTTCCTCTTCAACTGTCATGTTAAAAAGCTGTGAGTCGGGGTTTTGAAGAACTAGGCCCACTAACTTCGAAAGCTCAGCAACGCTGGCTTCTTTGGTATTATAACCTTTCACAAAAACGTTTCCATTGAATTCCCCTTTTATGGAGTGAGGAATTATCCCATTAAATGTTAAACATAGAGTAGATTTTCCACTCCCACTGGCCCCAAGAATACCCAAAAATTCCCCTTTCTTAACCTTCAGGTTTATATCTTTAAGAGAGTAATCTTTGGCCCCAGCATATTTGAAACTTAGTTCTTCTACTCTTATCATCCTTACTTCCTCTCCGCCACTCTTGGTAGCATAAGGGCCAATCCGAATATAAAGACCAGAGTTGAGAATATTTCAAGTCTTCCAATCCACATGTGAAGAATGAGAAGTATCTTCATGTCAAGAGGCAAGGCTGTTGAAGTTATTCCCACACTCAATCCAACGTTTCCCTGAGCTGAAGCAACTTCAAAGAAAGCGTCTGCCAAACTTGCACCAACCCTAACCATTGTCCATACTGTACCCACAAGAAGAAGGGCAATGTAAGTCATCGTAAAACCCAAAACTTCTTGGAGGTCTTCTTCTGTGAATATGTACTCTCCAATTTTCCTTTTAATAACCGCACCCTTTGGGAGTATTGCCTGCTGTATAGTCCATTTTAAAGTTTGGAAAGTTAATGTTATACGGATAAGCTTTATACCACCAGCGGTACTTCCAGCACCTCCACCAACAACCATGAGAAAACCTATAAGGAGTTTAGCCAGCTCTGGATATTTGCTTAAATCGGTGATAGAAAACCCAGTACAAGTAACTGCAGAAACAGCGTGGAAAATTGCTTCCCTAAATGAACTAGCTATTGAAAAACCATTTTGAGTAGTCAGGGCATATCCTATTAAAGCCACAACAGGACTTAAAAAGAAAAACATGTATTTAACTTGAATATCCCTGAAAAATGGAACAAGAGATTTCTCCTTAAACATCTTATAGTGAACCGTGAAGTTTGTGGCACCCATAATCATCAAGAAGATAGTTATGGCCTCTATGCTTAGGCTATTAAAGAAACCTACACTTAGATCATGGGAACTCATACCACCTGTTCCAACTCCTACCATTGAGTGTATCACAGAGTCAAAAAGCCCCATTCCATTTATATAATAGAGATAGACCCCCAAGAGTGTTATAACAGCATAAATTTGGAATATTATTTTCGAGGTATTTGCTAAGTTAGGGAGAATCCTTTCTGTCCTTGCCTCGGCTTTGTAAAGTCTTGCAGCCGCAACCCCTGGACGAATGAGAATTGTAAGAGCAACGAGGACAATTCCAATTCCACCTAACCACTGCATCCAAGCTCTCCAGAAAAGTATTATACGCGGGTAACTTTCCAAGTTGCGCATCATTGTTAACCCTGTACCAGTCCAAGCAGACATACTCTCAAAGTAGGAATCTATAAAACTCATGCCAGCTATCCTCATGAAGGGAACCACACTTACGAGAGATGCGAAAAGCCAAACGAACGCTGCCGATATCATGGCCTGTCTTAAGTTAACATCTTCTACATGTTCCGAATGCCTTGCAAGCCATGCTCCAAATAGGATGCATGCAAGCCCAGGAAGGACAAAGTAATAGACGTATTTCATTTCTTCTACATAAACCCATGTAATCAAGACAGGGATCAAATAGGCGACGCCAATACCTTGAAGAAGTGCTCCAATTAAGTTTCTTATTACAAAGATATCATCTGCAATATTGATGTATTTTCTGACTTCTAGCATTGAGTCACCACATAGTTTAAGGAGAAAAGGGAATTAAAAAATTTTCGAGCGGACTGAGGCGAAGTCTTTTAAAAACGAATTTAAAATTTAAGTCAGGTGGTGACAGTGGAAGAAAAAATTGAGAAACTAGTTGAGGCGGGAAAAATTGCACAACAAGTAAAAAAAGAGGTTTTAGATCTAATAAAACCTGGAGCTTCTCTTTACGAAATTGCTGAATTCGTAGAAAAGAGAATAATTGAACTTGGTGGAAAGCCTGCTTTTCCCTGTAATCTCTCGATTAATGAGATCGCAGCCCATTACACACCTTATATAGGAGATAAAAGCATTTTAAATGAAGGAGATTATCTTAAAGTAGATTTAGGAATTCACATAGATGGTTACATTGCAGATACGGCGTTCACTGTGAGGGTTGGAATGGATGATGATGACCTTATAGAAGCTTCAAAAGAGGCCCTAGAGAATGCAATAAGCGTCATCAAAGCTGGTGTAAGAATAAGTGAAATTGGAAAAGTTATTGAGGAAACCATCAGGGGGTATGGATTTAATCCAATAGTCAACCTAAGCGGGCACGTTATAGAAAAGTACAAACTCCATACAGGAATTTCAATTCCAAACATTTACAGACCTCACGATAATTATGTACTGAAAGAGGGGGATATTGTAGCCATCGAACCATTCGCAACTACAGGTGCAGGTCAAGTTATCGAGACACCACCTACTTTAATATATATGTATATTAGGGATAGACCAGTGAGATTACCACAGGCGAGAAATCTCTTGAAACATGTTAAAAATAATTTCTCAACTTTACCATTTGCTTATAGATGGGTACAAAAGCTTATGCCTGAGACACAGCTTAAACTGGCACTTATTCAGCTGGAAAAAGCTGGTGCTTTATATGGGTACCCAATCTTAAAGGAGATAAGAGGAGGTCTTGTTTCTCAGGCAGAGCATACAGTGGTAGTAGAAAAAGATGGGGTTTTGATAACTACATGATTTTTTAGTTTTTACTCGGCATTGGCGCCGGGGCGGGGATTTGAACCCCGGCGGGACAAAGCCCAGTGGATCTCGAGTCCACCGCCTTCCCTGGCTAGGCTACCCCGGCGCTCCCAATCACCAATTACAACCATATACAAACTCGGCTCAAGATTTAAAGCCAATTTAAGCAACTGTTCTATTGCTCGGCTCATGTTAGCAAATCTCTCCTTAGCAAGTGCCCACACTTCACCATCAATTGTTATCTGATGTCTCTCACGAAGCCTTCTCGGAGTTCCTTTTGTACTATTAGACGCTTTTACACGCTTTCTATGTGTACTGACACTGCCTGACATGTACACATCACCAATTGAAATTTATAAACTCTTCCTATATATATTTTTTGCTCATCTATATAGACATATATATCAATGAACTACCTCAGAAAAGGAAAATTATAAAATCTTGTTGCTAATACTAATTAATGTGGTCCAAGAGAATATTAACCTCTTTATTCATGCTTAATTTTATTGTGATTATGTGTGTTGGATTCGTTGTATTTAGCTTTATCCTTCAATCTAGCCTAACAAAAGAATTCTTGTTTCTAATTAGTTATCCACATCTTGTGGCTGGCATGTTCACACTTATTGTTGAGATTATAACTGCCAAAAAATATCAAGATGAGATAAAAGAGTATCTCGAGTCGATAAATACCTCAAATGAAAGAATGTTTAAGAATTACTTGATTGCGAACGTCTCAATACTAATAGCGAACTTATTCGGACTTTTAGGTTTGCTATTTTCTGAGAAAAACCTAATAGGAATAATATTTTCCCTAACATATCTTTTTATCTTAACTAAGACATTAGCAAAATTGTTTAGCTCTATAAAAGATGAAGAAGACCTAAAACCATTTTATACATTTACTCTGCTTCAAGACTTTGCTCTGAGTGAAATCGAATTTTTTGCTTCAGTGACTATTCTAATTTTATTCTCGACTATTTTGATATTCTCAAGATTTGAATCAATTGTCATCAGTGTCATTGGAAGAGTATTTGGTTTTGTAATTTTAGGAATAACTCTACTTGCAATTTTAATTCACCTTACTAAAAAAGAAACAATTAGAAAGATAGCACAATGTTTGTTGCGAATAAAAACAAATACCATGAAAGACTATGAAAAAATTTGATTTCAATGTTTATATTCTCTATATCAAGAATTTTTTAATTAATTAATTAAAAAACTCCTTAGAAAATAAAACAATATTTCTTAATTCTATATTATGTAACTCTTAGTCGGTGAATATTAAGTTTAAGTATTCACCTCTATTCTTGAAGATACCAAATATAAGAACTTTAAAAGACCAAATAGAACATATTAACTCTTTGTATTACATTCGCAATGTTTTTATATATTAAAAATTATACATAAAAATGACAGGGTTACACCTGTCGAAGATAAAATAAGTGGTGAGAGAGATGGAAGTTGGAGCTATTTTGGCGAGACGTGGTAGACCGCCAAAGTATACAAATCCAAAGATGGTCCATATTTATATGAGTTCTGAGGACTTAGAGGAATTTGACAGACAAAGAGGAAAATTAAGCCGTGCTGACTATTTATCAATTCTGATAAGGAGTAAAGGAAAGAATATCGGTGTCGTGTTAAGAGAGAATGAAGAATTAAAAAGACAGATTAAGAAACTTGAGATGAAAGTTATAGCGTACTCAAAGAAGATACAAAAATATGAAAATATGCTACGAGCTTTAAAGGAGACCAAAATAGATGACAAAAAGAAAAATCTTGAAATTGTCGAGCAAATTAAAAATGAATTAACAAAGCTTGTGGAACTAAAAAATAAACGAAGTAAAGAGTTGAATCCACATAGAATCGAAGAATTAAATAGAGAGATTAAAAAGACTTCAAAAAAGTGTAACCATTTTTTAGAAAAGACACAAGTAGATAAAACGGAGTTCTGGAGACTAGTAAATAGTGGAAATATTGAAGAAGCTATCAAGCTTTTAACTCGTTAATCTTTCATTTTTTAAGTTTTGTTATAGCTTGTGAAGAGTGTGGTTTTTGGTGGTGAAAATGGTGGAAAGTGATAAAATCAGAAAAGAGTACGTGTGTTTAAAGTGTGGTTCCATTTTTGATAGCATTGCAAAAACTCCCAGGTGTCCAGTTTGTAAGAGTAGAAAAGTAGTAGAATCTAAATTTTGGATTAAAACAAAGCAAAAAATTGAGAGCGAGCTAAAAACGAAACAAAAATTAGAGTTTAACATGACTAATGAACTGGTTAAACCTAGTGAAGAAGGGGATTTAACCCGTGGAAAACCGAGTGAAACCACGGTGAAATTAATGGTGAAAGGAGAAAATAAGGTGAAAAAGGGTGATTCACCAGGTGAAGTTGAAGCGGTTAAGGGTGAGAGTGTGGTGGTAAATAATAATGACGGGTTTAAACTGGGTGAAAAACCACTTGTAACCGGGGAAAATGAAGTGGTTTTTAGTGGTTCTCCAAAACCACCAGAGGGTGAAAGTAAGGGTGAAACACTAAAACTTAGAGGTTCTAATGGGATAAGTATCTCAACCTTTTTCATTAAGATCATGGTATTTCTTGGAATTATAACCTTGGCCTACTGGAAGCGCAAGGAGATATGGAACTTCATAAACTCTTTGTTTGGAAGAGAAGAGGATCAGTCAACTTTATCTTACTATTGAAGACCACTAAGAGGTGGCTAACACGATAAGAACTAATGAGGAAAATGAAATAATAGATAAAGTATTGGACTGGAGCCTAGACAATCCATTTACTTTCACCTTAATATCTCTTGGACTCCTTTATCTAGGCTATAAGATATCCAAAGCGTTGTTCTATCCTATCCAGGCATTAAACATAATCCTGCAGTTGATAGAGAGATTCAAGTAAGCATGACAAAAATATTCTCCCAAGTTCTCATTCCGAGTGGTTCTCTATAGCCTTTTTTACAACTTTTCCCAGCAGGAGTGTAAGAATATTTTCAAATTTTCTACTAACATCTCCATTCAGTTCATAAAGTGTGCTTAATGTTTTAACTATTATGTTAGACCTAATCTTTCCATAACCTTTTCAATTAATTCTTCTCCTTCGTTATTTTTACCATGATACCTACTTACATACAGTGGTACAAAACCTGTCTGTCTTATGGAATATGACTTAACTCTCCTTACTTTAGACTTGAGATATTTTCGAAATAACTTATTAGAAGTAGAAAAATTCCGTATAGCATTATAAGTCACATTAGAGACGTAATCAACAAGTTGTAGTCCAAAAGAATATTTAGAAACCTCAAATGCTACTGAATCTTTTATTCGGGAATACTTCTCAAAGTATTTAGGATTAAAAAAGATATCATTATACACGGCAGACAATTCCTTAAAAAGACCTTCATCATAAATGATTATTCCGTACTCTTCACGTTCTCTTAGACAATCTTCGATTCTTAGCATTATTGTTCTAAGGAAATCTTTTTCAATTTCATTTTGAGGTTTAAAAGTAGTATCAAAGAAATAAGTCCAAACAATGATGATGCAAGTGCTTTCAGGTAATAAAGCTAGACTTTTTTCGAAAAATTCGAGATAGTGAGCATATCCTTTATTTTCCGTACTTAGCCACGGTTTTTCTTTAACAAGATTCTCGTATTTCTTTTTCTGTTTTTTGTATCCTTCTTCATTGGCTATTTCTAAATATCTTTTTAATGTCCAAAGATCTGCAGCTTTTAGCTCATCATTTAAGGGTATGCCATACTCATTTTTTAGGTTGAAAAATGCTTCAGAAGCGTTGAAGTACTCTCTCTCTGGAATCACAAGTGCACTTCTTAAGTAATAACCTCCTTTTTTAACCTGTCCACTTTCATCTGAGAAAATAAATAAAACCACATTCAACACCTAGTAATTATGGAAACTAAAGATTAATATTTTTTATTGTTCTTTCGTCATGACACACCAAATTGACCCAAAAAATTGAAAATTAACCTACTACTATTCTAGGTAAATGTTTAAAGTAAGATCTTTATCTAGTTGAACAAGTTCTATTTTAGCCAATCTACTAATGTTACCGCATAATTCAGCTTCAATCTTGTTTTTAAGTAATCTAAGTATGGAGTATTGAACTATCTCATCATTTTCCCAGTACTGTACAAAATTCTTTAGTTTTATTTTAACAGGTTTTCCTTTTTTCAGTGGCTTGTTTAATCCAAACATTTTATTAATCTCACATTCCAGTTTTTGGAGGTATTCTTCATAATCATTCCTGGTTTTGTTTCTTGGATATTGTCCAACTTTACTAAACTTAAGTTCGATTGAGCCATTCTTGGAAATTTTTTCTAGCTTATATAGAGTTATCTCTTCCTTATTCCATACTTCCAACCATTTGTCTAATGTACAGATTGGCAATTTCTGATCTATCATATAGATTGTATCATCAATTTTTACACCAGTAGCAACGTGACTAAAGAATTTTGCAAAATAAACCTCTGGATATAGATTAAGAAGTAATGAAGCTGTGAATCTGGCATAATCTCTACAAATTGCCTGTTTATATTCCAAAATTTTACAAGGATCCACACTGCCTAGCAAGTTAATCGTATCCAATATTTTTTTCGATATTTTTTTAATACGTTTTCGTAAAGATTTTTCGTTCCGATAGAAATTTGTGTAGCTGATTAACAAATAAAACAATAGAAATAATGGAATACCAAAAAATAATACTGCAAGGAAAAACACTAACAAAAATGGCAATTTTTTAAGAACAATGAGGATGACTAAAACAACAAATACTAGTATCCATATAAACAAAAATTTTGCTGAAATCCATCGTTCTTTCCAGTATTCAATGTTTCGATGTTGCCACTCTAAAATATTTGCAAGTGTTTCCTTATCAGATTCTCCTTTTAATTTGTTTACCACCTTTTTTATGTGTTCATCACTTATATCAGAGAGAGTTGGACAAAACTGTTTTTTATCTATCTGCTCTGATAACATAGTCCAACACTCTTTATTTATGTTATTTCTCTTTGTTTTTATATTTTATCAAAATTTTAGGTTTCTTGAGTCTAATAGATTAATCTAAAATATCTACGTTGCATGCATAAATAAAGAACAAAAAAGAAACTAAAGTTCTAAAATATGTAAAGCTTTCTTTAGATCATCAATTAAGTAATAATAGATTCTAACGGCATTTTGGACATTTTGTCTGTAATTTCTACCACCAACGCTTTTTGGTGCTCTACCTTGAAGGAACTCAATTAAGTGTGCTGAATCTGCAGGTGGATTTGGAACTTTGGACATAACATTATTGTTCAAGAAGTTTTGAACGAATTTTCTAAACAAAGCAAAATCTTTGGCTTTATCTGAATTGTTTAGCATTTCATCTTTTCTTATGGAATTTGATGTCAATCTATAACTGCTTTTCTGATATGTAATTAAGTCATCAACTAATTCAATTGGAAAGACGGCAACATAGCCTCTTTTGGTTTCGTGCTTTCTTGATGGAATCTTAACTCTTTCCAAGTCATAAACTGCTATCTTCTTTTTCCATTCTTTTGGCAAGTCAAAGGCTTCAAAGGTTTCATCAATGACCTTTGGATTGAACTGGTTCATTAATGCTAAAACTTCCTTTCCTCTCAATCCAGTAAAGGCTAAAAGCTTCAAAAACAGTCGCCTTGCATGTATGATTTCTGGTTTTGTTCCTTTAACGTCTTTGATTATGTTCACAATATCTTTGGCTTTGATTATTTTTTCTGTTTCTGGTCTTGCTTTGCTTTTGATGTTTGGAATTACGGCTTTGAAATCAATGCTTTCGCTTTTCTTTACCTTTCCTTTTTCTACTAAGAAGTTGATGTAGCTTCTTATTGCATTGTAGGCATGTCTGTCTGGATTTCCAGATTTTGTTGGTGGTATTGATTCAATGAGTTTTCTTAGTTCTGCTGGTGTGTTGGCTTTTTTGCCTTTCAAGTATTTGTCTAATTTGCTTATGTATTTTGAAGCCATTGATGGTGTTGTTTCTTTTATCCATTTGATGTATTCTTTTCTATCTCTTTCATAGTCAATTTTATGTGGTGTTGCTTTGGAAGGCTCTAAAGCCTTTGAAAAAATGTCTTCCTCTTGGTGTGGCTCAATTCTTTCAATGGCTTCTTTAGAAGTGTCCATTTTGTTAAAGCGGAGTATCTCGAGTCCACCGCCTTCCCTGGCTAGGCTACCCCGGCGCTCGAAGTATACTACCAAAAAGGCCCTTATAAACATTGCTCACAAGAATAAAAAGATCAAATAGAAAAAAGAATATAAAGTGGAAAATCACTTCTTCTCGTCGCATGAAGCTAATCCATAAATAAGCAGGAGTGGAAAGTCCTCTAACCCGATTTTTCCTTCAAGTAACTTTTTTCTGATGAGCTCTCTAAGATCCACCACATATATCACCTCCGGCCACGAGAAAAGCTGTGGATTTATAAATTTTCGTGAATCAAAATAGGTCCCGATGTATACAAAAGTGCATTAAATAATAAAAATGAAAAGCCCTTAAGATCAACAAACTCTAGGCACTGGATCTCCAACAGGTGGCTCCAAGAATCTCTTTCCACCTATACCCGTCTCAAGAAGGACCCTTCCAATATATTGATCAGTCACTTCCCCTATTATGACCGCGTCCCTTCCAAGTTTGGTCTTTCTCATAGCCTCCAATGCATCTTCAGCAAACTCTCTATCAACTATCATTACAACTTTCCCTTCGTTTGCCACTTCATAGGGGTTTATGCCGAGCATATCACTTGCAGCCCTTACTTCAGGCCTCACTGGAATATCACTCTCCCTTACAAGAATTCCAACATTGCTCTTTCTTGCTATCTCATTTAAGGCATTGCTTAGCCCACCTCTCGTGGGATCTTTCATTGCGTGGATATGCTCCCACCCTATAACTTTTGCAACGCTCTTTACAACTTCCCATATCGGTGCCACATCACTTTTCAACTCTGTTTCAAAGCCTATGCCCTCTCTATGGCTCATTAAGGCTATCCCGTGATCTCCCACAGTACCACTTATTAAAACAACATCTCCTATTTTTGCCCCTGAATCACTTATTGGTCTTTCAGCTACTCCAATTCCCGCGGTGATTACAAATATTCCGATTTTATCTTCCACAACTTTTGTATCTCCAGTCACTATCGGAACGGGCACCTCTTGAGCAGTTTCATCCATTGATTTTAAGATCCTCTCAAAGTCTTTACCATCAAACCCTTCCTGAATTATCATTGAATTCGCTAAAGCCAAAGGCTCCGCTCCCATGACGGCCAAGTCATTCACCGTGCCACTTACTGCTAGTCTTCCCACGTCTCCTCCAGGGAAAAATAGGGGCTTAACTGTGTGACCATCTATGGTAAATACTAAATGTTTGTCTCCAAAAGGAATTGTTGCTCCATCATCCAAAGCCTCTAACCCGATTCCACCAGCCGAGTTCAGAGTTACATTCTTTAAAATGACCTCTTTAATGAGCTCCCCCATTAATTCTCCACCAGCTCCATGTTCCAGCTTAATTTTCATAAATTATCACCCTCTAAGCTTGATTTTGTTTATACTTTGCCTGCTCTTTATAACCAACAGATAGTTTAAATACTTTCTGAAAGAGGCATTTTTGAAAGTCATTTTAAGCCTCGTTTTTAACCCATATTCGAAGGAGCAACCTATAAAATAGATATGTAGAAACCAAAGGATAAATTAAACTCAGTAAGTGAATACCATAGTAGGAAACATACCCAACATATGGGACAGAAATGAGGAGTTTTCCTATTATATCCTCTTTGTTCACATACCAAGCGTCGATATACCCTCTGTTGTCCCCTTTTGTCATGTAAATAATTTGCCCCTCTCGCTCTTTTATGTCTATTACTCTATGGAGCACTTTGTATTTCTTTTTCGAAAGTTCTACCTCGTAAAGAATAACATCGCCAATCTTAATATCACTCTCTGGAGAGACTATCACTAAGGAAAAGGGACTTATTCCTGGTTCCATGGAATCTGTTAAAACCACCACACTTTTAAATCCAAGCAGGTGAAGAAGAATGAACAGTATTAATGCAGAAAACAGAATATAGGCTAAGAAGCTTTCCAAGAAGTTTCTCATTTTCCACACCTCAAAAAATTAAAAGAGATCAAAGAATTTATGGCCCTTGAACAACTACAGCGAGATTTTCTACTTGGCTTATTTGGACTTGTGTTGGAAATGTTAACGTGATATAACTCCCTGCTGTTAAAATTGAGTTGATAGTATAACTCCCAACTGCAAGTAAATTACTTGAATTATCATAAAGCTTCACATAAATTGTTGAACCTGCTGAAACGTCCTTATCAAATGAAACCTCTACTCCCGTTATATAATCAGGATTAGTACTGTTGAGCAAGAATTTAATGTTTCCGTTATCCACAGGAGAAGTCACCGGAGCAGAACCTTCACCAATGTTTTGAACATTTAGGTTTATCACTGGGACTGCCAAGGCAACGTTTACCAACAAAAATGCAAAAGCCGACAACATCGCCAAAACTCTCTTATTTTCGCCCAACAATTTCATTTCTTTCATTCTATCACCTCCCCGTTGTTTAACAGAATTAGGCTGAATAGATTTCTTTAAAAATTTATCCAACGACAAATAGTAAGAGACCAACGATTTATATTAATAAACATTCCCAAACCTCATTTAGCTACTTAAACCAAAATTTGTCATAAGGTTTATAACGGCAGAAAAACGTCGGATGTAGTGGGAAAATCATGAAAAGGAACATATTAGCCTTTATGATTTTCATACTTTTATTGCTATGTTCTCTTGCTTTTTCCTATACTTATATCCACCTAGCTTCTCAGCAACTTGGAGAAGGGAGAGTTTATATATGCAAACTTCCAGTTAATTTGTTACTTTTCGAAGCAAATAAAGAGTATTCCACAAAGATCCTAGTAGACCCACAAACAGTGCCACTCTGGAATAGAAAGGGGAAAGTGTATGTAACTTCAGATAAAAATGGCACCAACCCTCTATATTACTGGGTCGAAAACTCTACTACAGTTCTAGTTAGCGTTCCTCCAACTAATAATACAATCATTAAAATTTTCATCTGGTACTGTGCTCTTGAGAACCCCTATCAAGAATATGAGAACAATACAAAGTTCTTGGAGATTTACGAACTCCCCTATTCTCTTGAGAACACTACAGTATACCTTAAGTTCGAATAAAAAAGAGTTAAAGTATGAGATCTTCTCTGGTTAAATATCCCTCTAAGTAGAGGCCTCCAAGGAATGCTTGACCAACATTTATGCCGTTGTCCCCCCTTGGCACCTCGTGAGTAGTGTAAAACCTAAGACCATTGCTCTCCACTATCTTTCTAATAGTCTTGACGATCAGCTCATTGTACGCCACCCCACCGCTGAGGGCTACGTTTTTAATACCGAACTCCTTGGCTTTCTCAACCGTTACTTCTCCAAAGGCCCTTCCCAAAGCCAAGTGAACGGAATATGCAATATCTGCAGGATTTGCTTTGCTTTCTAAAACCTGTCTAAAGAGTTCTTCAATCTTGAGTTCTTCTCCCTCAACTGGAACTCTGAATCCTAGATCGTTCTTTCCTCTAAATGCAACACCTTCCAGCTTCATCGCAGGTTCTCCCTCGTAAGTCCTCCTATAGGCAACATTAAGAAGAACTGCGAATGCATCAAGAACTCTTCCCGTAGAGGAGGCGTAGCTAACGTTTATGTCCCTAGCAAGCTGATTTAGGATAACATTGAACTCGACCTTACCATACCTTAAATTATCAATGGCCCTTGGGCAGCACCTTTTGACAAGCTCTTCTATCTCCTCTACACTGTATATCTTGTTTAAAATACCAACCAGAGCCCTAAGTGGGTAATAACTAGCTAAATCGCCACCAGGAAGAGAATAGTAACTAATATGTGCCAGCCTTTCAACGTCTTCATAACTGAGGTAGATAACTTCCCCACCCCAGGTGTGCCCATCGCTTCCATAGCCAACTCCATCCAAAGCTATGCCTATAACTCCATCAAGTTTATTTTCGGCCATTACGGAGGCAACGTGAGCATAATGGTGTTGAACTTGAAGGAACTCCACCCCTTCCTCTTCCGCTATTTCCATGGCGAGCTTTGTGGTGTTGTAAAGAGGATGCAGATCAGCGACAATCAAGTCCAAGTTTTTAACTCTGAGAATCTTCTTGAAGTGCGATATAGCTCCCCTCATAAACTCCAGCACTTCAACCTTTGAAGTGTTCCCTATGTATTGGCTTGGATAAACCTTGGAGTTCTTTGCAATACCAAAGGCATTCATAAGTTCTGCCCCAACTGCTAGTCCATTATATTCAAATGGAATTTCAATAGGCAATGGCACAAACCCTCTGCTTCTTCTTATTACAGCTCTCTTTCCATCGACAAATCTTATCACGCTATCATCGGTTCTGTTGAGTATTTTCCTATTGTGAAGAAGGAAATAATCGGCCAGCTCTTTCAATTCTCTAAATGCCGTTTCATTATCTATAACCATTGGCATTCCAGGGTAATTTGCGGAGGTCATGACATAAACCGGACTCTTTGAGTAGTGGAAAAGTATATAATGTGTTCCAGCATACGGGAGCATGACCCCTATTGTTGGAAGCCCTGGAGCCAGTGCCTCAGGTAATGGAAACGGTTCTTTTTTTCTCAAAGCTACTATTGGCTTTCTGTATCCTAAAATTTCTTCCTTCTCAACTTCGTTTACTATGGCAAAGCTCTCAACGGTCTCCAGATCCTTAGCCATTATAGCAAAGGGCTGTTCAGGCCTGAGAATTCTCTTCCTAAGTTCTCTTACAGCTTCCTCATTTGTGGCATCACACGCTATGTGTATTCCACCAATGCCCTTTATGGCCACTATGTAGCCCTTGTCTATTAATTCCGCAGCCCTTTTTAAAGGATCACCTGTTATCTCTTCCCCCTCATTAGTGTAAAGACGATAGCTTGGCCCACACACAGGACAACAAACTGGCTCAGCGTGATATCTTCTATTCAACGGATCCTTATACTCGCTCTCACAGTAATCACACATATCAAATTCTCTCATGGTTGTGTTAATTCTATCATAAGGGAGATCTTCGATTATAGTAAATCTAGGCCCACAGTTAGTACACACTATGAACGGATACATATAGCGCTTATCCGACGGGTCAAAAAGCTCTCTGAGACAGTCATCACATATACTAACATCCGGAGGTATAACTGAATCGCCTCCTCCCCCACCGTTGGAACTCTTCTCAATGTAAAACCTATCAAAGCCTTGAAGTGGAAGTTCTTTTGTTCTTATCTTTTCCACTCTCGCTAGAGGAGGTGCCTTATCCTTAAGAGCTTTTAAAAACGCCCTTATATCCTCCTCCTTACCTTCAACAACAATCTCAACTCCCGCATCACCAAGATTTTTAACATATCCTCTCAAGCTGTGTTCATGAGCGATTCTATAGATGAAGGGCCTGAAACCAACCCCCTGAACAATTCCCTCAACGTGAATGTGATAGGTTTTCACTACTCCCACCTATTCCAAAATCGAAAAAAGGGCATTTATACCTTTTCAAAACCAAAAGTTAAAAACTAATGAAGAGTTTTTAACCCAAGGTTGCTAGACTAAAGGTTTAACCAACAAAAAGACTAAAACGGCCAAAAAGGATATTTAAACGGTGCATCCAGCTATGTATATCATCGTAGTTTACGATGTGAGCGTTTCTCGAGTGAATAAGGTGAAAAAAGTCACGTTAGCCGAATATGAGAGAATTAAAAAAGGAATTAAGGAACTTATTAATGAAAATGAAGATTCCGTGATTATTTACAAGTTAAGGTCAAGGCCAAAAAGAAAGAATCTAGGAATAGAGAAAAATCCAGTTGAGGATATTATTTAAAGCATATTGACTTGAAAATACAGTTTTTGCATTCCCATTCAAACCGTGGTTTTGGATCTTTGGGAAGTTCTCCATTTTCCATGGATTCAATAAGTTTAATAATATCTCTAGCTCTCTTCAAGAACCCCTTAAATGCCCTTAAGTCCTTTTTGATCTCCAGCTTTTTCCATGGGATTAATTCATTATGTCGAAATATCCAGAGATGTCCAAATTCTGCATCAGGGAGCATATTTAGATACGCATTCAACTGCTCTGTATAAGCGTTTAACACGCTCTCCTCATCAACCTCATCCAGATTCTCAGGAATCTTCTCATAAGACCAATCACTAAGGAACTTAAACTCGAACACGTGCTCCCCTATTACAAGATCGATCCTACCAGTTAGAAGCCATCCATCCCCCAACTCATATGAGACTTCTTTTTCTATCTCAGGAGTAGCCTCAATATCACCCTGCAGATATGGCCATGAATCTTTGATAAGCCCTAAAAGGCCCATGTGGAGTACCTGGCCTAGTATCCTTTCCTTATTTTTCTCTCCAAAAAATCTAACGTCGTACCGAGTGGTTAAAGCTGCTTTCAAAGGACAAAAAGAAACAGAAGTCACTCTGATGGTTCTTTTAGGCCCCCTGATATTTCCATACTTAAGGAGGTTTTCCAGCCGTTTTCCAAACTCTTCTATGTTCTCCACCCCCTAAAACCACGCCACTAAGGGGTTATATTCCTGAGTTCCAACAAGATGCTTAATTAATTTATATGCCTCAAGTTTTATTAGCCTTTGCTTGGTGACGTTTTTCTTTAGTCTTAGATGCCTCACGCTCTTTCTCATTTCTCCATTAATTGCTTTCAAAACGATCTTCTTGCCCTCATCGTTAAGCAAAACTCCATTCAGATCATCCTGAAATGCTCTTTCTTAATTATACCCTGCTTAACCAGTCTATTAGCCACGCGGTCAGCGATCATATTTCAATTCTATTATAGAAGTCAAAAGGGAAAAATCAAGTTTCAATTCTCCTTAAAGTCTTATTGGAACAGGGACGAATTTCCCCAAATCCTCCTATAAAACTATTAGAAAGTCCAAAACTTATAAGAGTTATCCCGAAGAAACAATAAACAAGCTCTATCAAGCCTCCAAATTAAATCTCAAAACAAGAATTCAACCCAAAAACCTATTTTAACTTTTTCACAATAGGAAACAAAGGTGCCAAATCCAAGGAAAGTACTTTAAATTTAAAGACGAGCAACTTAAGAAGAGAAAACTCAAAAACAAAGCTCTCAAACAAGTAACGAAAAATTTTCAATATCCCTCATAAAGTCTATACGCCAAAAACCTCGGCAGGCCCGCATCAATTATCTTTTTTGCCGCCTCATCAATGTCATACTCCACTCTCTCAAAAATAACCTCATTGCTATCCGTATCTATGAAAGCATAAGCGGCCCTCCAGTCTCCATCTCTTGGTTGTCCCACCCCTCCAGGATTTATTATCCTCCTCCCACCAATCTCCTTAAGCATCTGCATGTGAGTATGCCCAAGAACAAGGTTCTTTTCTCTGAAGTACTTCAAAATCTCCACAAACTCACTGTCAGGAAGCCAAGGGAAGATATATTCATCCAGTGGGGCCCTTGGAGAACCATGAATTATAAGAAAGCTCTCATTATCCACTTCAAACAACTCTTTTACGGGAAGCTTTCGGATGAACTCTAAATTTTCAACCGTCATGACTTTCTCATGCCACCTTATTGCTTCCCTCGCGTAAGGGTTAAATCCCCAGGTTATCCCAAAAGCAATTGCATTATCGTGGTTTCCTCTCACACAGAGAATTTGCCTCTTCTCCATTTGCTCTCTAAAAAACTCCACAACTTCGTTTGGGTTCGCCCCATAACCGACCAAATCTCCTACACAGAAAATAACATCTGCCCTCTTCACCTTTTTCCACACTGCTTTCAAAGCTTCAAGGTTTGAGTGTATATCACTTATAAGACCAATCAACATGTGAGATAATTGATTCCAAAGGTTAAATCCTTTTCTCAGCAGATTTTCTTAACTTCGCCCATATAGCTTGGACTTTCCTCATAGAACTCCTCTATAAGCCTCTGCAATCTTTTTGAGAGTTCGATTTGCACCCCCCAAGAGCCCTCAATGTAGCCTTTGGCGGCCATTCTCCCAAGGAACTTTTTCATCTCCTCACTTAAGGGAGAGGGTTTACACCTGGCCCAGGGTGTTCCCGGCAGGGGCATGAAATAATGGGCCCTAACCTTTCCACCTTTGCGCATTATCCACTTCATAAACTCAATGCTCTTTCTCTGGCTTTCCTCGGTTTCATTTGGCAGACCAACTATAAAATCGACAACCGGTTCTATGTCGTATTCGAGCATGTATTCGACAGCCTCTCTTACATGTTCTGTTGTGTGCACACGGTGCATGGCTTTAAGCATCTCATCATCCCCACTTTGGGCCCCTATGGCCAATCTCCTATTGTCCGCGTACTTCAAGAGAAGTTCGAGAGTCTCAGGTTTGATAAATTCGGGCCTTACTTCACTTGGGAAAGTACCGTAGAATAATCTTCTTCCCTCTTTTCTAAGGGGTTGAAGGGCTTTTAAGAGGGCCTCGAGTTTATTCAGATTTAAAATAGCTCCCGGCGAACCGTATGCAAAAGCGTTTGGAGTTATGTAGCGCATGTCTTTCATTCTCTTTGAGTACTTTACTATCTGATCTATCGGTCTGTGGCGCATTCTAAAGCCTTTGACGTAAGGAGTTTGACAGTAATAGCAACCAAACGGGCAACCACGGCTTATTTCTATTGGTGCAATTAGGCGGGAACTTTCAGCAAAGGGTGGAAACTTTGTGAAGTCATCAACCCTGGCAAAGCCTGTAAAAACGAACTTTCCATTTAGATAAAAAGCCATACCTCTGATACTAGCAAACTCAGGTGTTATTCTAAAGTTGTTTTCCTTGAGTGTTTTTAAAAGGTGGAATATAATTTCTTCTCCCTCTCCAATTGCAGCTATATCAAATCCAAGTTTGTCCAAAGTATGTTTTGGCATTGCCGTGGCATGGTAGCCACCTGCAACTAGAAGGGCGTTTGTTTTTTCTTTCAGAATCTTTACTTCCTTCTCAACATCCCAAATCTCCTCGGTGAAAAAAGAGTAGAGAATTACTTTGGGCCCTGCCTTTAGGATCTCAGCAAAATCTTTCGTTATTAAAAGCTCGCCAACATCAAAACCTTGGCTCTCCAAGGCCCCCAGGAGATGCACAAAAGCATTATGATTGCGACGTGTCATTCTAATAGCTATCTCATGCATGATAAAAACTCAGAAGAGGGTTTTAAAATATTTGCCTAATTTATATAAAAGACAAAAGAAAGAAAGGTCATCAAGCTTTGATAGCGAGCTTGATGTCCTCTGCTTTGACTGTCTTTCTGCCGGCGTGCTTTGCAAGGTCAACGGCCTTCTTGGCGATCTCCATAGCCTTCTCCTCAAGGTGCTCGGCCATAACCTTTGCGGCCTCTTCACTAACTCTTGGTGCACCAGCCTTTCTAATCAACCTATCAATTGGGGCAATTGGCAACTCAGCCA